>JAHHLF010000229.1 GCA_018679315.1 Bacteroidia bacterium
CCAACAAAACCTAAACTGCATTAAAACGCTATTTAGTTAGAACGTTGTGCTTATATCTCGGGTGTACTGACGCTGCTGCGCAGGTCAGCACTTTTAATTGCATACGTGAAATACATTCTCAAAAATAGAACTGCCGGCTGAAAACAACCGGCAGTTTGTACCTCGGGTGGGAATCGAACCCACACGGTATTGCTACCACTGGATTTTGAATCCAGCGCGTCTACCAATTCCGCCACCGAGGCCTTTGATAGAAGGATTGCAAACTTACATAATAATTTCATTTTGCTTTCAAAAATTAGGCGCCCTATTCCTTTAGCAACACAAATAAATGTGTAAATTTGCACCTCCTTAAGAATAAGGTATATAAATACGCATATAGAAGTTCGTAGCAATGCCCTATCAAGTTCCGGATCCCAAAATTTTCGCGTGTACGCAAAGTACCGTCCTGGGTAATAAAATTGCCGAAGCCTATGGCGCCGACCTGGGTAAAGTTCATTTTGCCCGCTATAGCGACGGGGAATTTCAACCGTCTTTCGAAGAATCTATTCGGGGTACCCGCATTTTTTTAATCGGATCGACAAATCCGAGTTCTGAAAATTTAATGGAAATGCTCTTGATGCTCGATGCTGCTAAACGCGCTTCAGCGAGGCATATTACCGCGGTTATACCTTATTTTGGATGGGCGCGACAAGACCGGAAAGATAAACCCAGAGTTCCTATTGCTGCAAAACTGGTGGCAAAGATGCTGGAGACTGCAGGGGCAACCCGGATCATCACCATGGATCTTCACGCAGATCAGATCCAGGGGTTTTTCGAGAAGCCTGTAGATCATTTATTTGCTTCTACTATGTTCTTGCCTTATTTGCGAGACCTAAACCTGAATGATCTTACTATTGCCTCACCGGATATGGGCGGCTCTAAAAGAGCCTATGCCTATTCCAAAGCGATGGAAAGTGAAGTAGTCATTTGCTACAAGCAGCGTGCGAAGGCAAATGTGATCTCACATATGGAGCTAATCGGGAACGTAGAAGGAAGACATGTCGTTTTGGTCGATGATTTGATCGATACGGCAGGGACCCTCACTAGAGCTGCAGATCTTATGATGGAGCGAGGGGCTGCCAGTGTTCGAGCAATGGCTAGCCATGGATTATTTTCCAAGGACGCCTATGAGAAAATTCAAAATTCAAAATTAGAAGAATTGATCGTTACAGATTCAATTGCTTTAGACCCAAAAAGTGATAAAGTAAAAGTACTGAGCTGTGCCGATCTCTTTGCCGATGTCATGCATCGGGTACATCATAATACCTCCATCTCGTCTAAATTCCTGATGTAGGTTAACACATAAATTATTAGATAACTATTTATAATGAAGTCAATTACAATTAAAGGATCAGAAAGAGAAAGCGTGGGCAAGAAATCATCTCGTGCCTTGCGTAATGCTGGAAAGATCCCTTGCGTTGTGTACGGAGGGGAAACACCATTACACTTTTCAGCGGATGAACTCTCATTCAGAGATTTGGTGTACACCGCCAATGCATATACGGTGTCAATTGAACTCGAGAATGGAAACAAAGTAGATGCAGTCATGCAGGATATTCAATACCATCCCGTGACCGATAACATCTTACATGTTGATTTTTATCAATTATTCAAAGACAAGGAGCTCACAATGGCTATCCCTGTACGTTTACACGGAAGTTCTCCGGGTGTACGTAATGGTGGCCGATTGTTATTCCGAAAGCGTAAGCTTGACATAAAAGCGTTACCAGATAATCTCCCGGATTTCTTCGATATAGATATTTCCGAATTGAAGATCGGTGATAATATTACTGTGGAATCTTTATTAAATGATGATTTTACAATTCTTCACCCTGATACTACTGTTGTAGTTCAGGTCAAGATGTCTAGAGTAGCCATCGAAGATGAGGTTGAAGAGGAAGAAGAAGGCCTGGAAGGAGAAGAGGGTGTTGAAGGTGCTGAAGGTGCTGAAGGTGCAGCTGCTGGTACTGAAGGTGGCGAAGCTCCAAAAACAGAAGCTCCTGCCGAAGGCGGAGGAGAATAATCCTTATACTAATTCACAAAGCATCCTGATGGCCTCATGCTATTGGGATGCTTTTGTATTTTTATCGCCAAAGCAATCGCATGTGTTGGCTGATCCCAAATATTTTTCGAAAAAAAGGCAGTATTCTTGCTGAATCAGATCCCATGAAAAAGTTTTTAGTTGTTGGGTTAGGAAATATCGGAGAGAAGTATGCCGGAACACGGCATAATATTGGTTTTCAGGTGCTTAATGCACTAGCCGAAAATAAGGAAGTTGCTTTCAAACCCGAGAAGCTTGGTGATGTAACAGAGGTAAAGATCAAGGGAAAATCAGTCCTTTGCCTGAAACCTTCCACCTATATGAACCTCAGTGGTAAAGCCATAAAATATTGGATGGAAAAAGAGAAAATTCCCTTGTCCAATGTGCTGATCATTACTGATGATATCAACTTGCCTTTTGGATCGATCCGACTCAAAGCAAAGGGCAGTGATGGGGGCCATAATGGTTTGCAGGATATCCAGAACAAGCTTCAGACAACAGCCTATCACAGATTCCGATTTGGTATAGGAGACGATTTCTCAAAAGGTGGGCAAACCGAATATGTGCTGGGAAAATGGTCGGGAGAAGAATCCGCTTTACTCAAAGAGCGACTCGATCGCGCAGTTGCCTTGATCGAATCTTTTGTCCATGCCGGCGCCAAAAACACCATGAATACTTTTAACAATACCTGATCTATTGGGTTCTAAAAGAGTAGATGCCGGAATCTGAGGTATTTCCTTCCAGATCTGTCGTGATCACCCTCCAGAAATATACCGTAGCTGCATCTGCGGCTACATTTAGTTCCGTAGTTCCGGAAGCTAAGCTTCCTACTGATGTTGCAGGTGGGTCTGCCACATCAAGAAATACTTCATACCCGCTGATATCACTATCCACATCTGCGCCTATCCATGACAATAATACCTCTCCATTTCCATCACGGGAAGCTGTAGCCCCAGACGATGGGGAAGTAATCTGTGCCGGAAATGGCGCATAGGAAGTCTCGGTTCCCGCATTATAAAACAACCATGTCTGACTGGATGTTTCTTCCTGAGATTCATTATTCTTTGAGATGATCTTCCAGGAGAAGGGTGTGCCTTTAGTTATAACTACCCCAAGTGTAGTGCTGCTTGTAGAGGCTGTCTGTGTACTATTACTTATTAAGTTCTTTACTTCTATCTGGTACGTATCTGTGTTTTTTGACGCATTCCATCTAAAATCTACCCGACTTGAAGTTGGTGATATTTCAACTCCAGTAGTGCATTCAGAATTTTGGGCCGGGAAGATCAACACGGCCGGGTCCGGGATCTTCGGGTCGTCCTTCCCGCATCCGATCACAAAAAATATTATCAATCCAAAGATCTTTTTCATTGCTTAATGACTTTATAAGTGCCCCGCACAGTTTCGGATCGCAATTGAATAAAATAGATCCCTGCCGGAAGGCCATCAAAACGTAATTGCATATTGTTAACAGCTACTCTCTGACTACTTCTTCGTACCAGTTTGCCATCATAATCAAATATGGCAACTTCCACCAATTGTTCATTATTTGGAAGTGCAACCACTATTTCCTCGCTAAAAGGGTTTGGGTATAACAAAGGCTGTCCGGAAGTAAAGAAGGTCTCCTCATGAACTCCTTGACAAGCTTGTGGCGTAGAAACTTTTAACGTATTCAATCCTGATTTAAGATCAAATTGTACTTGAGAATTTTCTACGGTGCTTACTTCCCCATTGAATTCAACCTGATAAACAACAGATCCTGTCAAATTAAGCGTAACAAATTGTCCATCAGGAGAAATATTGGCGAATACAATAAGGGGCTCAGGTTCGGAAATGACCAAAGTGAAACACTGTTCTTCATAGGCATTGGTGCCGTCAGTTGCTGTCAGGCACAAGCTGTAAGATCCAGCTCCTAAATTGGACCATTCAAAATCTGTTGTGAACATATTGGAAACATCCGTTCCAGGGCCAGTTAACATTCCTGTATAAGTGAGATCCTGTATTGCTTCGATCTGAATAAAACCATCATTCTGGGTCAAACAGGATTCACTCTCTATACTAAGGCTGAAATTGTCGGAAGCAAACCGGAATACCGGGCACCCATCTGTATCTACTTCAGATCCTACCGGCGTATTCGGGCATAGATCATCTGAATCAAAAACACCATCTCCGTCACTATCGGGAAGTATCTCTCCTTCAAGACAGAGTTCAAGTGTAAATTCATCTAAGGACCCTCCATCTTCATCAAAAGTATCGGCAACGGTAAGGACCCAATCCCCGAAAGCAGATTCTCCATTAAAAGCGGCCAAATTTCCTATCGGTCGCACTGTACCCCCGATCGCAGGGTTATTGTTGCAAACAAAAGGAGAAGCCTCATCATCAAAGACAGCTACAATGTTATCTGCAGAACCACATGAATTGGAAACCAATACCACTTCTGTGCCGGCTGGAGAGCGAAGTGTTACCACAAGATCAGAAACGAAACTATGGTCGAGATCCAAAGTGACGTTTACGTCATTGATCAGGAGATCGTTTATTATGGTTATCGTAGAAGTAATCGTTGGCGTTCCATTGACTGAAATAGCAATAGGTGTATCCGTTGCAGAAAACAAAGCGCAATTCACACTAACAGTGCTAAAGCTAAATGGAGTGCCAAAATTCCCTTCACCACATACATTTTTTGGTTTTACACGCCAGAAATAGGTTGTATCCCCTAGTAATCCATCTGCCTGAAATTCTGTAAATGCCGTAGTTGTTGCGAGAACAACATTTGTAAATCCTACATCTGTAGCCACTTCCAGATCAAAGGAAGAATACGAATCATCTCCTTCCCATCCCAGGCTTGGACTAACGCTAATATCGGTAGCTCCGTCTGTGGGGGTCGTCAGCACGACATCGTTGAATGACCCATCCAGGATCGCTACCATTACTTCTACTTGCTGAGAAGAAGTACTCCCAGTGGCAATCACTGAAATCGGATATATTCCCGGACTCACCCCCGCAGTATTACTCAAGGTCATAGTTACCGCTGTATTAGTTGCCGAAGCTGTGGTCGGGTTGAAGGCAACACCTAAACCTGCAGGTTCCCCGGAGCTTGAAAAAGTGACCGTTTCATTAAACCCGCCATATGTTTGATACTCGAATGGGATCACCAGATCTGCAGGTGCACATACTGTTTCCTCAAGCCTGTCGAACTGCAAAACGATATCAGATTCGGTTATCTCAAAACTCGTCGAATTGACAGCTAGAAATATATTATCGCTGGCTTTCACAATAAATCGTCCGAACGAAGTTGTCATCCCGGGAAGAAGCACTTCATAACTCCCATCATTCAATACATCCTCTGCTAATTGGATCGGAAATGAAAGTCCGCCGTCAAGGGAAAGAAATATATCTACTGTTTGCGTATTGACAGGATTCTGATCTGTATTAGCCACATCCCAGCTAATTTCCTGTACACTTCCGGCAGCATAGGATTCTGCTGTGTCCTGCGAAGTGATCACAAAGGGGCCGGCATCCTGGGTAACGCTAACCAGGATTTCATCAGAATCTACCTGTCCCCCACCTTCGGCATTGTCACGCACTGTTAAGGAGAAATTTAAATCACGTTGGACGGTGGAAACAGTTTCCCATGCCGTATTAATTCCCGGGTTGGTCTGGGTAAGATTCCCTACAGATATTTCCGATAATTTGGGAAAGTACCTGTTCGGGTCAGTGGTTGGCCGCAAAGATCTAAAATTTGCTCCGGCAACCTGAGTCGGCCCAAAGCTAGCGCGGGTTACAATACCATTATCTGTCTGCTCCCAGCAATATGTAAGCACATCTCCTCCATCTGCATCTGAGGCATTACCCGTAAGCACAAATGCTGTTCCTGCGGGTATGGTGAAATCCCCGGTTGATACAATTACTGGCGGTGTATTGGTCAGGGTAGTCTCCATTGCACATGAAGTGCCTTGCAAATACTCAACTATTTGCTCTATACTCTTATAGTGAAAGTAATCATCACTATTCTGGGCAACGTTGTTACCGGCAACAATGCCGGCATATGCCATTAAGGTAGTACCACTTCCAGGTTCTACCTGCACTTGCGTCCCTTCACTATCGAAAGACCATGTGTGATTGGCCCCAAACTGATGCCCTATTTCATGTATGACAAAGTCGAGATCAAAAGTGTCGCCTTGAGGGGATAAAGCAGATGAAAAAGCGCTTCCTTTTATATTGTCCTGGCATACAGATCCTATAGCTCCTGCATTCCCGTTATCTGTATCTTCATGGAATAAATGCCCGATATCATAATTGGCTTCACCAATTGTAGCCGTCAGTGTGTTTTGGACCTCAACATTCAGATTAGTCGTATAGGGATCTGTATTGGGATTTGGATACACCACCAGATCATTATTCGCTATCAGTTCAAGGGTAACCGCCAGATCTGTTTCAAGTATTTCATTAACGCGGGTAAGTGTTGCATTGATCGCTGCCAGGGCATCGCCCACAGTGCCCCCGTGGAACTGAGTGTATTCTCCTGAAGCGCTGACTGCCAAACGGTACTTTCTCAATGTCTGATCGACAACAACACGGGCCGTTGATGGGATCTCATCCATGATCTTAGCCTGCGTATTACAGACGAATTTGGAAGTAGTCAGCCCCTCTTTGTTTCGTTTATAGACAACGTAAAGATCCTTGTCTTTTTTGATTTTTTGTAAAAATGTATGTTCCCTGGACTTTGCGTCAATGACCATGCTTTGCACCCCCTGGTGGGATACGCTAAATCTTATTCGGGTAGCTGGATCATTTTGTTGTACGCCTTGATAAGATCTAATATTCGGATATTTGGCTTGAAGCTCAGGAGCGAATACTGGTGTTTCCCATATTATGAAAGTGGCCATATTGCCATTTTTGTCCGGAAAGGAAATTTCCTGCCTGCTATTATCAGCAAAGGAGATATCAGAGAGATCTGAGCGAAATTTCTCCTGATCGAGTCTGTAAACCTTAGATCGAGCAGCTTCCTCTTCGTTCAAGAATAGAATTTCATCAACCGGCTTCTGAGATATCCCTTCCCAGGCGCTTTGTTGCGCAAATCCACTTAAGCAGAAAATAAATATGGGAAATGATAAAACAAGCTGTAATTTTGCTCTCATTTGGGGATTTTAGCACATTAAATGTAAGCCTTTTTAAATATTCTTTCCGGTGGATATAGTCCAAAGTATAGCTAATTACGATAAAAGTCACACCTCCATTCTAACAATTGGGACATTTGATGGTGTTCATATCGGACATAGGCGAATACTTGATCAATTGATAAATAATGGCAAAGATTCCGGACACCGCTCTACGGTTCTTACATTTTTTCCGCATCCGCGAATGGTTCTGCAACAGGATTCCGGCATAAAATTGCTGAATACTCTAGAAGAGAAGATCGCCATATTAGAAGAGACGGGGCTTGAATGTCTTGTGATACATCCATTCAGCAAAGAATTCAGCCGACTTACTGCAGAGGAATTTGTACGGGATCACCTTGTAGAGCAGCTCAATGCTAAAAAGATCATAATCGGATATGACCACAGATTCGGCCGCAATAGAAATGCAGATATTAATGATCTTAATGCCTTTGGCGAAATGCTTGAATTTGAAGTCGTGGAAATTCCGGCACAGGAGATCAATGAAGTTTCTGTGAGTTCAACGAAGATCCGTGCAGCCTTGGCTGAAGGTGATATCGAGACGGCAAATGCATACCTCGGCTATGCCTATATGCTAAGCGGAACGATCCAAAAAGGCAAAGGATTGGGCAGACAGTTGACTTTCCCCACGGCGAATCTACATATTCATGAACACTATAAACTGATCCCTAAAAATGGAGCGTATGTCGTATATGCCAATATTGAAGGTACTTTGAAGTATGGCATGATGAATATAGGCTTTAATCCCACTGTTAAAGGGAAAAACAGAACTATTGAAATTCACTTTTTTGAGCTAGACCAGGATTTGTATGGACTTCCGCTTCGCATACATGTCTTACATCGATTAAGGGACGAGGAAAAATTTGATTCCCTCGAGGCCTTACAGCAGCAATTAGACAAAGACAAGACGAAGGCTCAGGCCTATATCTCCGGTTTATGAGCACTGCCCGGCTATTCCGACCCATGGATAACAGCCCGCTGATCGTATTTCGGATCATTTTCGGTGCCTTGATCAGCCTGGAATGTTTTGGGGCAATTGCAACAGGCTGGGTGCGTGAAAATGTGGTGGAACCCACTTTTACATTCAATTTCATCGGATTTGAGTGGCTTCAATTTCTAGTCGGACCCCAGATGTATCTCTATTTTGCCTTGATGGGCATATTGGGGATCTGTATTAGCCTGGGCTATAGATATCGATTTTGTATGCCGGCATTTACACTACTCTGGACCGGTGCCTATTTGCTTCAGAAAACAGCATACAACAATCATTATTACCTATTGATACTGCTTGCACTTATCATGTGCTTTATGCCGGCAAATTCATCGCATTCCCTGGATATGAAACAAGGGCGATTAACTGAAAATCAATGGATGCCGGCCTATGTGAAATGGATCTTTGTACTTCAGCTTTTCCTGGTCTATTCCTATGCGGCTATTGCGAAACTGTATCCGGATTGGACAGACCTCACTTTTATACGTTTCCTACTCCAGACTAAAGCAGATTATCCGTTGATAGGGGATGTGTTGCAGAGCCCCTCCCTTCATTCTGTCATTACTTGGGGCGGACTCCTATTTGATGCGCTGATCATTCCTGCCCTGCTGTGGAAACCAAGTCGAATCATTGCCTTTTTCGTGGCCATCGTATTTCACCTGTTCAACTCCATTGTATTTCAGATCGGTATCTTCCCATATCTCTCCCTGGCACTTACGCTCTTCTTTTTTTCGCCTGGAACTATAAGGAAATTGTTCTTTAAACAAACCCCGCTGGAAGAGGGTGATAAACCTGCGTTTTCTCCGCCAAAAGCAATATGGATCTGGGGCTGGGCTATATACTTCCTGATTCAGACAATATTACCTTTAAGGCATCATATGATCCCCGGTGAGGTCTTATGGACCGAAGAAGGCCACCGGATGAGCTGGCGGATGATGCTCCGCGCACGCTATGGCAGTATACAATTTGAAGTGGTTAACAAGGAAACCGGAGCCCGAACCGTCCCTGATATCAGTCAAATGCTCTCAAAAAGACAACAAATTCGCATTGCGGGGTATCCGGATCTGATCTGGCAATTTGCGCAACGCCTTGCCAGGGAATATGCATTGGACGGACAGGATGTTGCTGTATACGCAAATGCCAAAGTAAGCATTAACGGCAGGCCTCTTGAGCAATTTACGGACCCCCGTGTCGACCTGGCAGGAGAAGATTGGGACCCATATAGGCACCATCACTGGATTCTTCCGTCACCGATCCATGAAAGCCATACTCTGGATTGATTAAGGTCTATCAACTTTGATTCAAACCGCTTTCGCACTACATTTGTGCCTTAACTAATTTACATGCTTCAAGTACACCGGATTAGGGAAGAAAAAGATGCTATTGTCAAAGCGCTGGCAAAGCGGGGTATCGATGCTGCTTCCCTGGTGGATGAGGCCATCCGGCTAGATGAAGAACGCAGGGCTGCACAGGCCGAACTGGATAACACCCTCGCTAAATCTAATTCCATGTCCAAGGAGATCGGGAATCTCTTCAAGAAAGGAAAACAGGAAGAAGCCAATGCTCTGAAAGCAGAGACATCTCTGCTGAAAGAAAGCAGTAAGGATTTAGGAGATACACTGCAACAAAAAGCCACAGCGCTTCAAGAAATCCTTAGTCAGATACCGAATATTCCACATGCATCTGTCCCAGCCGGTACGGATGAAGATGACAATGAAGTGGTTTTTGAGGAAGGAGCTATCCCGGAATTAACGGAAGGCGCCTTGCCCCATTGGGAATTGGCAAAAAAATATGACATTATTGATTTTGAACTGGGTGTCAAAGTCACCGGTGCCGGTTTTCCGATATATAAGGGTAAAGGGGCCAAATTGCAACGCGCACTGATCGCCTATTTTCTGGATAAGAATACCCAGGCCGGATATACAGAAATGCAAGTACCTCACCTTGTAAATGAAACTTCTGGCTTTGGTACCGGGCAATTGCCTGACAAAGAGGGACAGATGTACGAATTAAAAGACGATAATCTTTATTTGATCCCTACTGCCGAAGTTCCAATTACCAATATGCTTAGGAATGTGATTCTCAAAGAGTCGGATTTTCCTATTCAGTATACGGGCTACACTCCCTGCTTCAGAAGAGAAGCCGGAAGTTATGGTGCCCATGTCCGAGGTTTGAATCGTCTCCATCAATTTGATAAGGTCGAGATCGTACGGGTTGAAAAACCAGAGGATTCTTATGCTGCTTTGGATGTGATGGTCGATCATGTAAAAGAACTGCTCAATGAATTAAAGCTGCCTTACCGGATCTTAAGACTTTGTGGAGGCGATCTCGGATTTACCTCAGCACTAACCTATGATTTTGAAGTGTATTCCACGGCTCAGGAACGCTGGCTTGAGATCAGTTCTGTTTCTAATTTTGAGACGTACCAGGCAAACCGACTCAAATTGCGTTACAGGGATAGTCAAAATAAAACCCAGCTGGCCCACACCTTGAACGGCAGCGCTTTGGCTTTACCACGGGTCCTGGCGGGTATTTTGGAAAACTATCAAAAGGCAGATCATATAGCTATTCCTGAGGTGCTTAAGCCGTATACGGGCTTCGATAGCATTTCCT
>JAHHLF010000334.1 GCA_018679315.1 Bacteroidia bacterium
TAGCATATCCCTAAGAACTTCCCCTCTATGGAGGAAAACCCACCCCTAAATCCCCTCCCGGGAGGGGATTTAGGGGTGGGTTTTCCTCCATAGAGGGGAAGTTCTTAGGGATATGCTAATAAATTTAATCCTCCCTGGATTTCTGCTCTTTCTTCATTTGGATATATCGTGTCACGAGTCGGACCCCTAATCTTGCGAAAAGGATAATGGCAATAACCATGATGATATCAAATCCGTTCATAATGTTAATGTCCTAAGATACTGAAATTTAGCTCCTATTGGAATGTGGAATTTGGTACTTGGAATTTGGGATTTACCAAGCTTTGCTTGGTATTACCGTAGTTGTTGTATTTCCTGATACAATAGTGAAATCTGCTTTTTCAGTTCGCAGCTAGAACCCTCAAAAGCCAATCATTCAATCTAGGACCTAGTACCCCCGTGGCATAATATTTTCTTGCTCGCTCACGGCAGTTTCTAGCCATTGTCAAACGCTTTTCATCATCAAGTAGAAGGGAACGAATAGCTTCCCCCAGGGCTTGAGGATTTCGCTCGGTTAAGATTCCGGTCTCATCCGTAATAATTGAATTGACTCCGCCACCCTCATAGGCTACTGTAGGTACATTCCCGGCCATGGCTTCCGTATAAATGATTCCAAAATGCTCTTTTTTCTCAGGAGCGGCAACAAGTAAGCTGGCCGCATTGATTAATTTTGCCTTGTCTTCATTTGATACAAAACCAAAAAATCGTCCTCTTTCACCTAATTGTGCTTCCAATTCCGCTCTTAACTCCCCGTCACCTATAAAAATGGTTTCAGCTATATCAAAATACGCTTTAGAAGCCTCAACCACATTTTGAGGCCCTTTTGACTCGGTTAAAGCACCTGGACAGATCACATATTTAGCGGGTAAACTGTACTTTTCTACGATATTCTCTGTATTATCCGGGTTGAATTCAGATAGATCTACACCACAGGGCTGAATGAGGAAATTTTTCAATGGCAAGTCTATCAAATTTCTTACCAGTTTATCCCGTACATATTCTGTTGTGACTATAAGACCATTTGCGCCCTTTATGGCATCTTCGATGGCCTGCCACAAGTTATCGTCATAGAATCCGTGATGACGGGGTTCTATACCGGTTCCATGCAGGAACAGCACGAAGGGTTTATCGTGACGCTTACAAACATTTGCCGTGGCGATGGCTGTCAGGTTTGCATGATGCCCGATTACAATGTCCGTTTCAGCGATTATTCCTTCCAGGGCCTGCTCATAGGCAGGAACATATTCCATAGCTTCCTGATAGTCCATATTGGAAACCGCCTTTTGACCCTCCTTGGCAGAGGGTAGATATTCGTGGACCGGAATAATGTCATTATTTAAATTCACGTCTACATTAACCGCTCCTTTAACACCTTCTCCAATATTTGGGTGCATGAAATAAACGTCATGTCCCTGACTTAATAGGAATTGAGTGTGTTCTTTAGCTACAACACCGCTTCCTCTTCCGCGATTAAGTAATAAGATTGCAATCTTCATATGTCAATTCTGATTTTATGGACGTATAGTATATGGTGTATTGCCATCCGGCAATATATACTTTGTCCTTTTGGCTATAATCTTATAAAATGGCAAACCATTCATTTATCAATTTGATTAAAGCAGATTCAGTTAATTTTCTCGGTTTTCAAGCTGAATAACCCTTGTTTTTAACACCTCGTTTAAATCTTCAAGAGTCTGAACTCTGTCTTCAAGTTCGCTGATTCGTTCAGTGGCTTGCTGCATTTCAGTTTCAAGATTCTGAATTCTTGCTTCTTTACTTGGATTCATATTGCATGCTAAGAAGAGCAATGAAAGTGTTGCAGTTAAAAGTAGTTTTTTCATAATAATTTGCATTGATTAGCTGATTTGAGATAATAGCCGTATCTCAAGCGGATAGATTTTATTACTTCTTTGGTGGCTATAACGTTATTGATTTTAAATAATCGAAGCTTTTTTTCAAAGCTATCTCTGGATTTTCAACAAAATCCTGCTCTACATAAAAATGTTTTATTCCCATTTTATCACCAACTGAAACAATAGAAGGTATATCAATTACTCCGCTTCCAGCAGTTGTCATATATGGAAATAGTTCCATCCATTGATTTGGGTCCCCTCCATCGCCGGAAAATCTGACTTTCTGTTTCATGTCCTTGATGTGCATTAATCGATATCGATCTGAAAAGGATTCAAGATAATGTATTGGGTCAGCACCCCCTGCAGTTGTCCAAAAGATGTCTAACTCAAAAAACACAAGATCAGGATCAGTTTGTTCAAGAATGATGTGTAAAGGTATTTGCCCCTCCATTTCTTGCAACCCATAGCCATGATTATGATAAGCAAACTTTAATCCCACTTTTTTGGCCTGTTCGCCGATGTTATTAAATTCTTCGGCCACTTTTTTATAATCATCTAAAGTTTTCCTTTTTTCCTCAGGAATAGCGGGTAAGCCTATATATTCATAACCAATTTCATCAGCAGCTTCTCCAAGTTGTTGCATGCGGGTTTGCAATGTTTCCATGTCTGTATGGGCAGATGTAGCTTTTATTCCAGATTCTTTTAGAATAGAGCTGACCTCCTTCGGACTGTGCCCAAAGAACCCACTACCACTAAACCCCAATTGTGGTGCCAAGGATTTCCATCTTTCTTTTACCGAATCGACACTAAAGGGATAGGGACCATACATTTGAATTTCTTTATAACCCATTTCAGCAAGGGCCTTTATTCCTCCTCTAAAATCTTTTTCAAGGATTTTAGGAAGGGAAAAAAGCTGTACACCGATTGATTTAAGATTTTCATTAGCATTACTAGCAGGGAAGGCAGGAAATAATAAAACAGCAGTAGTGGCTGCACTTGAATTTTTCAGGAAGTTTCGTCTTTTCATAACTGATTTTTAATTAAGCATTACGGACTTTACTTGGTTTTAGGTGTTGTTAGATACGGGTGAATGATTAATCTTTTATTCTATTCCAGATATCCAAATAAATCTTCCATTCCTGGTTAATTTTTCTCCAAATAATGACGTATTTCCCTTTCCAGCTTGATTCGCTTCCGTCAGATCTCCGTGTAGTACCTTCGTAATATCCATAATCATAGGCTTCTTTATCAAGAATCTTAATCTCTTCAGGAGTGATTTTATGATATTTGGTCTGTACGCCTTCAGGAAGCCTCCAATACTCGATTATAGCTTCACGACCTTGTATGATTTCCATATTATTCGGAAAGATCTTAGCATCAACCGTATATGCCATACCAATTGATTGGTAATCCGAACTCATCACAGAAATTGAAAAGTCTTTGATGTTGGAAAGAATCATGTCAATGTCCTCTTGATCACCCAAATAGTTTTGTGAAGAAATTGTACATGATAAGAATAGAAATAAAATAAAGGTGAGCGCTTTCATAAATTAATAATGCTTGTGTCTAACGGTCATGGCCATACCCCGGTGCCTGGAAGTGCACACCAGACCAAATTAGATTTATTGAAAACTAAGATAAGAAATTAGAAGAGGCCTTATAGAGCAAAGGGGAATATGCGTTGTTGGGGGGAGCTATTGTTTGGATATCCAATCAATTACGTAATCCAAATAATCATTTCTTATCCATCCTGATTCAGGACTAATCAAGGCATGTCCAGAATCTTTAAATGTATTGATAGTTAGAGGGAGATTGGAATGGGTTGATAACATCTCGTTAATTAAGGCAATGCTATTTTCAACTGGTACATTTTCATCTTCTGCTGCAAATATTTTTAATATTGGTGTTTTCGTTTCACGCATAGATAGTACTGGGTCAAAACTTCCATTCTTTTCCCACCATATTTTTCTTTTACCCATAGCTCTTTTGGCAAAAATTACAGAAAGAGGTTTAGCCAAAAATTCTGGGACACCACTATTTTTGATATCGTTCCTTATTTCATATTTCACTTGTTCATTTGGTGTGCTGGCTGAACTTACGACATCTACAATAAAATCTAAATTTTCTGGATCTTGATTAACAACATGACTGATCCAACCCCCCTGACTTAGTCCTAAAACCCCCAATTTTTCAAATTCATTTGCCTTATTCTGAACCAGATATTCCTGAGCTGATTTAATATCATTGGCAAAGTCATCAAAGGAAGCCGTATGCCATTCTCCTCTTGATTTTCCGCATCCTCTTTTATCAGGTAGCAGCACCATATATCCATTACGAGCCAGATAGTCTGCCTGGTACATATACCAGAAATTGTCCCTGTCACTTACCCCTGAGCCATGGATCAGGATTATGGCTGTAGACGTAATATTCCCAAACGGTGTCATGAGCAGCCCTGCTAATTTTATGTCTTTGTTTGAATATGCTATTTCCTCCTGTTTATAATGAAGGCTATCCTTTTTAATTGCTGTAAAGTTTGTCTTGGAAGTTGATACTTCTATAGTCAATGTTGAATCGGCTAAATCGAAATTAACTTCAGCGTTTTGTAAGTCGCCATTTGTATCAAATTCATTGGCACTGATCTTGGTCAGTCTAATATTTTTTAGATTGCTTCTTAAGCTGTCAAAATAATTGAGCTGAAGCCCTTTTTTTGCTCCCCAGGTAATTTGATATTCTTTTCCGTTGTTTGCTAAGTACCAACCTACCTTTGAATCTATTGAAGTATCATGTTCTAGATCCGAGTAGTTATATGCAATCTTCTCTTGACTCGGCGGTATAAGATATAAGCCCAACAAAACCATCAGGGATATCCCTAATAACAGTGATATTATCTTAAGAATTTTTTTTAGCATAATGCGTTTCTCATAATTACGCCAAACGGTCTTGGCTAGACTCCTTAGGAGCAAACCTACCGTTTTTAAAGTTATGGATTTTCGATTTGTTCAAGAGGACAGCTTAAGTATAGCCATTGTTAACAACTGATTTATGCATATCCATTTGTCCCAATATCGATACACTCCCCAGTCAAACTATTTATCCTAATAGTGAAATAATAATTCCCACCATCAAATACGGAGATCATTTCTTTTTTCCAGTCCGATTATTGTCTCAATATAAATTGAAATAAATGCCTTACAGTTGAGTCAATTTACCAAGCATAAGTATCATATAAAAAGAAAATCCTACTACGACTGAAATCAATGCCAATATTTGCAACGTCGTTTTGTTCAACAAAACAAGAGAAGCAATATTATGCAGGCTTCATTGCACAATAACGCAGGTTCTTATGCCACCTTCGGACTCTTTTATCTACTACCTTAACATCAAGAAGTGTCGCACCACATTCTGCAATAATCTGCTCGACTATATGGGGTGAAATTGTGTGTACCTGGATTGGTGGACGGCCACGGATAGTTTTCCAAAATGGTTTTAACCTTTCCATTTTGAAGTTGTACATCTTTTCTGCAAGTGATCCTGGCTTGGGGCTGGGGCCTTTTGGTGTGCGTACCTGAAATAGTGCTATACCGCCAGGCTTAAGTATGCGGAAAAATTCCTTGATGTATTCCACCTGATAGCGTGGTGCCATATGTTGTAACACAATATTTGTGTATGCGAAATCAAAAGTGTTGCTGTTTAAACATTTTAGGTTTGGTTCAGTGTTAGTAATGTAAGTGCAATTTTTATCGAATTTATTATATCGAATGGCACCAGCAATCATGGTGTTGGAAATATCCACTCCAGTAACTTGATCAAAGTGATAACAAAGACCTTGAGTTAATCTTCCTACACCACAACCGAAATCGAATGCATTGCCGTAGTTGATCTCAGCATTAATGCTTTTTAGATAGGCAATTACAGAGTTGATTTCATTTCGCCCTGTCTCAAAAAATTCTTCTGGATCCCATTTATTCCCACGTTTTTTGTCGTCTGTGAGAATTGCCCAGAGGGGATCGTCTGATCCAACTTTCTCATAAGCCTTTTGAACATTTTTAAGTGACATACTTATTGTGGTAATTAATATTCTTATGGATTAAATCATCTTTAAGTTTATCAATTTGTTGTTAACTTGTTTTATACTACCTAAGATAGCATTTTATCCCTTCAAGTTGCCGGGTATAGATGGTTTAACATTTGATCGACTTATTCCTTGCTGGACAGGCAACAAAACCCTCCGATTCGGAGGGTTTTGTTTTTTCCGCGTAAATTATTTTGGATTGATTATTCCATCCAACCCTCCACTTCGGCCAACTGCTCCTCAAAACGGATCAGCCGGTTAGGGGAACAAATGTCTGTACGGATCTTACCATCCTTGCCTATTTTGGCGAAAAAGACATAGGTCTCTGCCCTGTTGAAATACATATCACATAAGCGCCAGCGCTGGGTGATCTGTAGATCCGATTTGCGAAAATGCTTCTTTGGGCCTTTGTATGATTTAATTAGTCGGAGTTGAGGGGCGGTTCCGAAACGCTTTTCTCCTGTAGCATTCCAGCTGGTTTCCAAATTGGCTTCATCCATACTTTGAGACGAATCTCCAAAGCCGGTTACTTCGGCAAAAAAGACAAGCTCTGCGCGGTCATAGGCTTGCTGGATGACGAGTCGGTCCCATTCAGACTCGCTCAGATCTCCTTTTACGGGTGTTAGTGGACATTCACATGAGACGGGGGTGGCAGACGGCATAGCTAATGCCATCAAGCCAATGATGAATTGAATTAACATGATTGGTGGGGTTTTTTCGGGTTTTCATTGCTAGTTGTTCTCAGCAAAAACAGTCCAAAACTCCCGGGTAATCATGCTATACTTCTGGTTTTTAGGGAATTATGAAGCTATTTTTACTAAACGGCCACCGCCCCTTTGATATGTGGGTGGGGGTCGTAGTCGAGCAAGGTAAAGTCTTCAAAGGAGAAATCAAAAATATTCTTTACCTCAGGGTTCAGCACGATTTTAGGTAAGGGCCTTAATTCCCTGCTCAATTGCAGGGCTATTTGCTCCCGGTGGTTGTTGTAAATATGCGCATCTCCAAAGGTGTGGATAAACTCTCCTGGCTCATATCCGGTAACCTGGGCTACCATCAAGGTAAAGAGGGCGTAGGAAGCTATATTAAAAGGAACGCCTAAAAAGATGTCGGCACTTCGTTGGTAGAGCTGACAAGACAGTTTCCCACCCGAAACATAGAATTGGAAAAAGGCATGACAGGGCGGTAAGGCCGCTTTGCCTTCGGCCACATTGTCTGCAAAAGATATACTCGTGTCTGGTAAGACACTTGGGTTCCAGGCCGCTACCATCATTCGCCGACTGTCAGGATTGGTCTTTATTGTTTGGATAAGGTTTTTGATCTGATCGATGCCATCCCCGTTCCAGTTACGCCATTGGGCGCCATAGACCGGACCCAGGTTACCTTTCTCATCGGCCCATTCATTCCAGATCCGCACCCCGTTCTCCTGCAGGTATTTCACATTCGTATCCCCCTTTAAAAACCAGAGGAGTTCATAAATGATGGATTTTAAATGCACTTTCTTGGTCGTAACCATAGGAAAGCCCTCCTGGAGGTTAAACCGCATCTGGTAACCAAAAATACTGACCGTCCCCGTCCCGGTACGGTCTGCTTTTTCAACTCCGTGTTCTAAGGTATGTTTTAAGAGGTCGTGATACTGTTTCATACTGGGGTGTAAAATTAAAGAAAGTATTCGGGGCTGCGAAAGGGCAGTTTTCAGAATTTATCAACGAAGCCTATCCAAGGATCATCCCGGCGATGGTTGCACCCAATAAAGAAGCAAGTGTGCCTCCTAATACGGCTTTCATGCCAAATTCAGATAAGACCTTGCGTTGCCCCGGTGCCAGGGAACCGATCCCCCCGATCTGAATGCCGATCGATGCAAAATTTGCAAAGCCACAGAGCATATAGGTGGCCATGATAACCGATTTATTATAGGTCAAATGTCCGGCATTGGCCACATCTTTCAGATCGGCCAATTGGATATAGCCTACAAATTCACTGGCGGCCAGTTTTATACCCAGCAATTGCCCCATCAGCATAATGTCTTCGTTCTGCACGCCTATCAGCCACATAAGCGGTGCAAACACAACCCCTAGAATAGCTTCCAGGGAAAATGAATCATAAACAGAATTTGCAGCGATCCAGTCATTCAGTGAGGTGAAGTCGCCTATCCACCCCAAAATGCCATTGATCATGGCGATAAAAGCAATAAAGACCAATAACATAGCCCCTACATTCACGGCCAGTTTCAGGCCTTCTGTGGTACCGTTGGCAATAGCATCTAAAATGTTCGCCCCGATCTTTTCTGAGGATACATGGACATCCGTGTTCACTTCTTCAGTTTGCGGGTATAGCATTTTGGAAACGACAATAGCACCGGGAGCCGCCATGACTGAGGCAGCCAATAAATGCTTGGCAAACTGGAGCCGCAAGGCCGGGTCGTCCCCGCCTAAAAAGCCGATATAGGCTGCCAGTACAGCACCAGCTACCGTAGCCATCCCACCGATCATCACCAGGAGGATCTCGGAACGGTTCATTTTTTCTAAATAGGCCTTTATCAATAAGGGCGATTCGGTCTGTCCCAAAAAGATGTTCCCAGCCACACTCAAACTTTCAGCTCCGGAGATCCCCAGGGTTTTGGAAAGCAACCAGGCCAGGCCTTTTACCACTTTCTGGATAACCCCCATGTAGAAAAGCACGGAGGTCAGCGCTGAGAAAAATACGATCGTTGGCAATACCTGGAAGGCAAAGATGTAGCCAAAAGAGTCCATATCGGAGACCAGTCCTTCAAATAAGAACTGACTCCCCGCCCGGGTAAAATCCAGTATGCTCACAAATATTTGACCTACGGCTTCAAAGCCCGCTTTTATAAAAGGTACTTGTAAGACACCTACGGCGATCAGTAGTTGCAAGCCCAGGCCGAGACCCACAGTACGCCAATTGATGGCACGTCGGTTTGCACTAAAGATCCAGGCTATAAAAATGAGGACAGCCATCCCCAACATGCCGCGCCAAAGCGTATTGATAGAAAATCCCTGGTTGGGAATAATATCCGCCACCGGCGCAGAGAGGTCATTGATAGTCGTGGTCTCAATTGTAGTTTGTAAACTGTCTGCTAAGGTTTGATTCTGTGCCTGTAAGACAATTAGGCTAAAAAGCAGGAGGAGGGTGATCCAGTATTGTCTCGGCATGAGTGGCTTATTTGCGTTTGGATATTTCGTCGCGCAGCTTGGCGGCCTTTTCGTAATCCTCATTGGCCACGGCACGTTCTAATTCCTTGCGCAATTCTTCCATGCTAAGTTCTTTGTAAGGGGCCGGACTGCCCGGATCGATCTCTACGGTTTCGCCTTCCTGCAGGATCTCATCAACCACAATACTATCGTCTCCTTCTTCTTTATCCTGCTCCTTCGATGAGAATTTTAAAAAGATACCGGCTTTGTCCAGGATCGTTTTATAGGTAAAAATAGGGGCATCAAATCGCAGGGCCAGGGCAATAGCATCGCTTGTTCTTGCGTCGATTATCTCCTCCACACCGTCTCGCTCGCTTATAATGCTGCTATAGAAAACCCCATCTACCAGCTTGTGTATGATCACTTGTTTTACAACGATCTGGTAGCGGTCGGAAAAATTCTTAAAAAGATCATGAGTTAAAGGCCTCGGAGGCTTTATCTCTTTCTCAAGCGCAATAGCGATGCTCTGGGCTTCAAAAGCACCGATGACTATAGGTAACTTTCGATCCCCATCAACTTCATTCAAGATCAGGGCATAGGCGCCATTCTGGGTCTGGCTATAGGATATGCCCTTTATTTTCAGACGGACTAAACTCATAAAAACAAATGGCCGGATTCGGCCCTTTAAATAAAAAGGGATGCGCGGTTAGGCAGAAATCCCTTAAACGGTACAAATTAACAAAAATTACGCATTTTATTACCTGATTCTGGCATAAAATAGATGAAATAATACAAGGCCAAGGATTAGCATTTGGGGCATTTTTTTCTATTTTTGTTCGCCTTACATTTGGATAACTAAAGACGCCAACTGCATTATGAGAACGATCCAATTCCGTCAAGCCATTGCCGAAGCCATGTCTGAAGAGATGCGCAAAGATGAGAGCATCTATTTAATGGGAGAGGAAGTAGCCGAATACAACGGAGCCTATAAAGCCTCTAAGGGTATGCTCGATGAATTTGGCCCGGAACGGATAGTAGATACCCCGATCTCCGAGTTAGGATTTGCCGGTATAGGTGTAGGATCGGCAATGATAGGGAACAGGCCTATCATTGAGTTCATGACATTTAATTTTGCCCTGGTTGGCATCGATCAGATCATAAACAATGCTGCCAAAATGCGGCAAATGTCGGGCGGGCAATTCAATATTCCGATCGTCTTCAGAGGACCAACGGGTTCTGCAGGGCAG
>JAHHLF010000320.1 GCA_018679315.1 Bacteroidia bacterium
CTTCTTGTTTTGTTATAATATTTCGGGCCCCTTCCTCTTCAAACATTTGAAGTGCCTGATCGACGCTCTCCTTAAACATGGGCTCTGCCTGGTTGATCAGATTAATTGAATGGGCCGCTACATAAAACAAGGTTTCATCACTTCTGTATTCAAAGGCCTGGATACTTTGCAGACTATCTTTAAGGGTATCAGGTAGATCGGGTTCATATCGCACCAACACTTTGGGAGTTTCTAAAGTGATCGGAGGAAAACCGTATTCGCTCGTAATCCATTCTCCTTCCAATAAAACTTTGCCCGGGTGGCCTGCTACGGCATCCCATACATTTTTAGGGCCATACGATGCCACTAATGTAACACCCGTAGCGAGCAATACGGTTATTGCGGCAGCGACAACCCAGCGTATCTTTTTGCGCTTTTTTAAACGCATCTGTTCTTCCAGGAAGGCTTCTGTCTCACGTAATTCTTCTTCTGTAGGCTCCGGTATCCCTTCTTTGGTTTTTATCACGATCAATTCCACAGCCTTTCTATCCTCTTCTGCTGTAGAGGTACCGGGCTTGGATCTTGCGAATTTTACCAGGTCTGCGGTGTGCAGTATCTTTTCAAATTGCTCAAGGGTACCTTCATTGATGTTCAATCTTCCGGAGTCTTTCAAAAGCTCCATTTTTTCGATCAGCTCTGTCGTAGTGCTTTCCAAGGCAGCTACATGCACATCTTCTTCCAAATAAGCACGTACGATCTGCGTTAATTCTGAATAGTATTTCTTGAACTCATCCTGGATCAGGTACCTGGAATTCTCTAATCGCTTTAACTCTAATAAGGCGCGATCATAGGGAGGTAATTGGGCTTCCTCTTCTTCCTGGCTCAGCGGTTTTTTTCTAAAATAGAACCAATAGACCAACCCTCCGACCAAAAGTAAAGCCAGCAATGCCAGCAAAATAATCTTCCCTATCCGAGCATAATTTCTGTCAACCTCGATCAGCGGTTTTATGTTATACATTTTCTGCTTAGTCGTGTCTACGGCAACATCTCCTACTTTAATCCGGACAGAGTCTGTAAAAAATCCGCGTCCATTCACTTCAATACGCTGTGTAGGCAACAAATAACTGCCTGAGTCGAATTGTGTTAGCGCATACTTTTTTAGCAGCAACATCCTGTTATCTTTCCGGGTGGTATCCGTTTTAAACGCCTCTACGGTTTCCAGCGGAGCAAAGGTTTGCCCTTCCGGAAAAAACACCTGGGCGGTTGAATCTACTTCAAGCTGAACTGTAAATTGGATCTGTTCCCCGATCCGGATATGAGTTGTATCGATCTGGGTAGAAAGCTGCACATCCTGTGCCCAAAGAAACGGGGCCTGGATTAGGAATACGAGTATGTAGAATGGGTTCAGCTTCATCCTCTGCGTTTAAAATAACCTAGTAATTTCTTTACATAACTTTCATCGACACGGCAATGAAGGGTTCCGGCGCCCGAACGCTTGAACGCTTCATTGAAATAGTCAACATTTTCCCGGTGATGAGTAGCATATGACGCTCTTACTTTCTTAGACCCGGTATTAACCCACTGAAAATGACCTGTTTCGGCATCTTCCATTTGAACTACGCCGAGGTTCGGGATGGATTCTTCTTTTGGATCATAGACCCGAATTCCGGTTACATCGTGTTTGTTGGCTGTTATTTTTAGGGTGTGATCATAGGAGTCTCCCATGAAATCGGAGAGCACAAATACAATGCACTTTTTCTTGATCACATTGCTCATGTATCTCAATGCCGCACTGATATTCGTCTGACTCGAGCCGGGCTCAAACTCCAGTAATTCACGGATGATCCTGAGGATATGGCTCTTCCCTTTTTTAGGGGGAATAAAGAGCTCTACGTCTTCAGCAAAAAGTATTAAGCCCACCTTATCATTATTTTGCATGGCCGAAAAAGCCAGCGTAGCGGAGATCTCTGTGATCACCCCTTTTTTGAAGGTGTTGACGGTGCCAAAAAGTTCCGATCCGCTAATATCTACAAGGAGCATCATGGTGAGCTCCCGTTCTTCCTCAAAAACTTTTACATAGGGTTCGTTGTAGCGTGCCGTGACATTCCAGTCAATGGTTCTAACCTCGTCGCCGTATTGGTAAGGACGCACTTCACTAAAGGTCATACCTCGGCCCTTAAATGCCGAATGATATTCGCCACCAAAGATGTGATCAGACAATCGCCTTGTCTTGATCTCAATCTTCCTTACCTTTTTTAACAGCTCCTTGGTATCCATCATCTAGAATAAGTTCCCACAAAACATACCTCGGGGGAATTTGTTGGCGGTGTTCTCTTGGTTACTCAGGTCTAGTTTTTGAGGGCCTAAGGCACTTCAACCTGATTTACAATTTGGTTGATCATATCTTCTGAAGTAATGTTTTCCGCTTCAGCCTCATAGGTAATACCAATTCGGTGACGCAGAACATCATGTACTACTGCCCTGATATCTTCCGGGATGACATAGCCTCTTCGTTTAATGAAGGCATAACATTTAGAAGCGGCAGCCAGGTAAATACTTCCCCTGGGTGAAGCCCCAAAACTGATCAAGGGTTTAAGATGTTCGAGGTTGTATTTTTCCGGATACCTGGAGGCAAAAACCAGGTCCAGGATATACTTCTCAATTTTTTCATCCATGTACACATTCCTTACCGCTTGCTGAGCATCAAGGATCTGTTTTAAACTTACTACCGGCTTCACAGCTTGCGCATTCTCCATAATATTCTGGCGCATGATCATCTGTTCTTCATTCATTTTCGGATAATCGATGACAGTCTTCAGCATAAAGCGGTCTATCTGTGCTTCGGGAAGGGGATAGGTTCCTTCCTGTTCCACCGGGTTTTGTGTAGCCATCACTAAAAATGGATCATCCAGAAAAAAGGTCTCATCGCCAATAGTAACCTGCCTTTCCT
>JAHHLF010000155.1 GCA_018679315.1 Bacteroidia bacterium
GTACTCGGTGCCCTGGCATTCGGCTTTTCTACCTACCTGGTGATCATCCTTGGCGTAGGGCACAATGCAAAAGCACATGCCCTGGGCTATTTGCCCATGTTATTGGGGGGCATTGTCCTGGTCTTTCGAAAAAAATATATCTGGGGCTTTTTGCTGACAGCCCTGGCCATGGCACTTGAAGTAGGTGCCAATCACTATCAAATGACATATTATTTTATGCTGCTAGTGCTTGTGCTGGGAGCGGTCTACCTGGTAGCTGCCATCAAAAGAAAACAGCTGAAACATTTTAGTCTCTCCGTAGGACTCCTCCTTGTAGCGGTGGCTATTGGTATCGGGATGAATGCTACCTCACTGATGGCTACTAAGGAATACGCCGATTGGAGTACGCGGGGAAAATCGGTATTAACGATCAATCCGGATGGTAGCCCGAAAGAAAGTTCGGCCGGACTCAGTAAGGAATACATCACCCAATACAGCTACGGTATTGCAGAAAGCCTCAACTTGTTTGTACCCGGATTATTTGGCGGATCGAATAGTGAGGACCTGGGAGAAAAATCCAATACCTATGAATACCTAACCGAACAGGGCCTCTCGCGCACCCGAGCTTTGGAATTCTCCAAGGGCCTTCCTTTGTATTGGGGAGATCAGCCGGGCGTAGCGGCCCCGGCCTATGTAGGTGCAGTTGTCTTCTTCCTCTTTTTCCTGGGGGTTTTCCTGGTCAGGGGATATCTAAAATGGTGGATGATACTGGGAGCTTTGCTATCCTTGATGCTGTCCTGGGGGCACAATTTCAGTGGATTGACCAATTTCATGATCGATTATTTTCCACTCTATAATAAATTCAGGGCTGTTTCCTCCATCCAGGTCATCCTGGAACTATGTGTGCCTATGCTCGGCATTATGGGGCTGGCGTATGTGCTCAATCCGAATGTGGGCAAGAAAAAGAAAACAAAAGCTTTGCTTTATAGTGCCATAGTTACTGTTGGTTTAGGCCTCCTGCTTTTAGTATTCCGGTCGGCCTTTTCTTTTACAGGTTTGAATGATGCTACCTATGAACGTTATTTCGGCAATGAGATAATGACCATGATCATAAGGGACAGGGAAGCACTTTATCTGAACGATACACTTCGATCACTGATCTTCGTGCTGCTTGCTGCCTTTGCTCTCTGGTTATTCTTAAAAGAAAAAGTAAAGGCGAACATTTTAGTTATTGCCTTGGGGATATTAGTGGTCGTAGACCTGGTAGGTGTAGACCGGCGCTACGTGAATGAAGAAGATTTTGTACGCAAAATGCAGATGCGGGAACCTTTCCAGGAACGCAACGTAGACAAACAGATCGCTGCAGACACGACTATTTACAGGGTTTATGATGCCTCAGAAGGCATCAATGGAGCCCGAACATCTTACTTCCATAAATCCATTGGTGGCTATCACGCCGCCAAACCGGCAGCGATGCAGGAGCTGTTCGAATTCCATATTTACGAAGGCAATTTCGAAGTGTTGAACATGCTCAATGTAAAATACCTGGTTCAGGCCGATGAAGACGGGCAAACGTTTGGCACTATGAATCCGGATGCCAATGGAAATGCCTGGTTTGTGACGGAGCTGGTGCCTGTTAATTCACGGGATGAAGAGATCATGGGATTAAAGGAACTAGATACTAAAAACAAAGCCGTGATCAATACAGCTGAATTTCCGGATGTGAGTCCACTGGCCTTCAGATCGGATTCCCTGGCTACCATAACCGTGTTGGATCACCTCCCGGACAGGATCCGCTACAGGAGCCAAACCCAGGCCCCGGCTGCAGCCGTCTTTTCAGAAATGTATTATGCGCCCGGATGGGATGCGTATATCGATGGGATCAAAACAGATCATTTCAGGGTAAACCATGCTTTGCGGGCCTTGTTAGTACCGGAAGGAGAACACGAGATAGAATTCATTTTCCAACCCGAAGTCGTAGAAAGAGGAAAGAAGATCAGCCTGGGAAGTTCCTTGCTATTGTTCGTACTTTT
>JAHHLF010000283.1 GCA_018679315.1 Bacteroidia bacterium
TTAGCGAATTAGCATCCGGCAATTCAAAATCCGGATTGGGTTTGGCAACAAATAATTCCTTAGAGTGATTCCCGGAATAAAAAGCACCTTCCATAACAGAATCGGTCACCTTGGCCACAAACAAAAAAGCATGGGCTCCGTCAAAGGTTGATAATTTGAGGGAGTCGCCATCCATAACACCTTCCAGATACCGATAATCTCCCGTTGGTGTTCTATAGGTGCCTGTCAAGATGGAACCTCGTTGTGTGAAAATCCCTTTTGCTATATCCTCTTCTTCTGTACCTGGATTGAATATTGTTTCCCAAACGCCTGTGATATTCTGATCCGTTTCTTTTGAAACCGTAAACCGATCCTTCTTACCAACTTGCGCATAGAAAGGCACGTAGCGATCTAGGCTTTCTTTAATAAATTCACCCGTCATACTGCTGTCAGTGAAGGTTCCGGCTAAATACCCTTCAAATACTGGCATTTGTATGTGAAAAGAATCACGAACCAGATTGATCTCATCAACAAGAATTTGTTCCTCGGCATTCTTTACTTCGATGAGAACCTGTCCGTGTTCCCTTCCTAATTCAAAGGTAAATGGGAGTTTATAATTGTCCATGACTTCAAGTTGTGCATGCCATTGACCTTCCGCTAATACCGGTACTTTCTTATCAGTATCGCAGGCAGCGATCAATATTATAAGGAGTAAAACAGCTTTTTTCATGCGGGAGAGGATTGAATAATTAGTTCACAAAAATAAGCGAAGATTTGGAAGTACAACTGTTCGCACTTCTAGTTGAATCTAAGGAGGCATTGTTTTATCTTTGAGGGCTTAAATTTATCGCATGCTGATTTCATATAACTGGCTGAAACAATTTATCCAACTGGATTGGAAAGCCGAAAAGGTAGGTGAATTGTTGACCAACCTGGGATTGGAACTGGAAGGCATCTCCTCATTTGAATCGGTGACAGGCGGACTCCAGGGAGTAGTAGTGGGTGAAGTACTGCATGTAGAAAAACACCCAAATGCCGATAAACTTACTTTGACCCGCGTAGATATTGGTCAAGAAGAACCTCTTCAGATCGTTTGTGGTGCACCCAACGTAGCCAAAGGTCAAAAAGTCCCCGTTGCTACAATTGGTACCACTTTGTACACTCCTGAAGGCGAATCCTGGAAGATAAAAAAAGGGAAGATCCGCGGCGAAGAGAGTCATGGAATGATCTGTGCCGAGGATGAGCTCGGTTTGGGAGATAGTCATGAGGGCATCATGGTACTGGATCCTGCAAGCAAACCAGGGACGCAATGCTCTACCCTTTTTGAGCTGGAAAATGACGAAGTATTTAATATCGATCTTACCCCCAACAGAGCAGACGCTATGAGTCATTACGGGGTTGCAAGAGATCTGCGAGCTGGTCTGGCAAGGAAAGAGATCATGATGGAATTGATAACGCCATCCCTCAGTCATTTTAATGTCGATAATCGTTCCCGAAAAATTGATGTAATTGTTGAAGACAGTGCCCTGGCTCCACGTTATTGTGGAGTTACCATAAGTGATATGATCGTACAGCCTTCCCCTGACTGGCTTAAAAACCGACTTCGTGCTATTGGGCTGAAACCCATTAATAACGTAGTAGATGCTACTAATTATGTCCTACACGAATTGGGTCAACCCCTGCATGCTTTTGATGCAGACCGGATCTTTGGGAATGAAGTTATTGTAAAACGTGTAAAAGCAGGTACTAAGTTTATCACACTCGACGGTATTGAGCGTGAATTACATGCAGAAGACCTGATGATCTGTGATAAGGAAAAACCCATGTGTATTGGTGGGATTTTCGGAGGTATCAATACCGGTGTTACTGAAGACACAAAGGCTATCTTCCTTGAGAGTGCCTATTTTGACCCTGTCAGTATTAGAAAATCGGCCAAGCGACACGGCTTAAGTACCGACGCATCCTTTAGATTTGAACGAGGTATAGATATAAATATCACATTGTATGCACTTCAACGTGCTGCCCTGCTTATTAAAGAATTGACCGGGGGTTCTATTACGTCGGACCTGGTAGATCTTTATCCTAAAAAGAAAGAAGATCACCAAGTCTTCCTAACATTCAATAAAATCAACTCCCTCATCGGCCAGGAAATACCCAGAGACGATATCAAGGCTATTTTGGCTTCATTGGAGATTCAGGTAAAGAGTGTTACAGAATCAGGACTAGGTCTGGAGATACCCTCATATAGGGTAGATGTGCAGCGCGAAGTAGATGTGATAGAAGAAATATTACGTGTATATGGTTATAATGAGATTGCGACGCCTGCCAAGTTTAACGCATCGGTAGCCAAATCTTCTCCCAGGGAAAGTTATAAGCTCGAAGATGTTGTTTCTCAAGCCCTGGTTGCCAATGGGTTCTTTGAAATGGTGAATAACAGCCTCACCCATGCCAAATATGCCACCTTTTTAGGTGAAAAGGCAGCTGAGGCAACAGTTGCCATGTTGAATCCGTTAAGTGCTGATCTGTCGGCTATGAGGCAATCGCTCCTTTTCTCCGGCCTTGAAAGCATCGCGCATAATTTAAACAGGCAATTGACCGATCTGAAATTATTTGAATTTGGCAATGTTTACCGTTCAACAGGATCAGGCCGTGAGGAAGAAAAGCAGTTGGCCCTATTTCTTAGCGGAAACACCCATGAAGACCATTGGGCCTCACCGAATCAAGCATCCGGTTTTTTTGAATTAAAAGGGTATGTAGATCTTGTCCTCAAAAGGTTGGGAATTCACGGTTATTCAGAAGTTCCCGGCACCTCCCCGCTATTCACAGAACAATTG
>JAHHLF010000070.1 GCA_018679315.1 Bacteroidia bacterium
AATTTGAGCAAGCCGGAGATCGAGGAACTAGAATCAAATATCGAAGATGAACAGGAATAACATCTATATTGGAATCCGTTTTATCTTATTGATCCTAGCCCAGGTCCTGATCTTTAACGACCTCAACTTTTATGGATTTATTAATCCCATGGTCTATATTATGTTCCTTTTCTGGTATCCTATCAAAGAGAATCGGGTAGTTTTCCTGCTGCTTAGCTTTCTCCTTGGGTTAGTTATTGATATATTTTCTGATACTGCAGCAATACATGCTGCAGCAACCGTATCTATTGCCTATTTAAGAGCGCCCATGATGCGATTTGTATTTGGAATTAATTATGAGTTTCAAAGCTTCCGTCTGGAGCAAACATCTATGGTACAACAATTGACTTTTTTAACGTTATTGATATTAACGCATCACACAATATTCTTTACATTAGAGATATTCAGCTTTTCGCATAGTGGGCTGATCATGAAGAAAGTGATGCTTACCAGCCTGGGGACATTAGTACTGTGCTTTTTGCTCCGGGCCTTGTTTAGCAGAGAAAAACAATGAAGAAATTTTTGTTATCATCTATCATTATTGTGATCGGTATTACCTTTATCGGTCGCCTCTCCTATTTGCAGATATTCAGATTTTCTCCTACACAAATAGCGGAAGATACAGCCATTAAAGCCATATATGACTATCCGGAACGTGGCTATATCTATGACAGGGATGGTAATTTACTTGTAGCTAATCAACCCGCATATGACGTAATGGTCATCCCCAGGGAGGTAAAACCTCTCGATACCTTAGAGTTTTGTGACCTGCTTCGTATCGATAAGAAAACCTTTATTTCCAAATTAGAGAAAGCCAATACGTTTTCACCCAGACTCCCTTCTGTTCTAGTACAGCAACTTTCTAAGGAAGATTATGCAGGCCTGCAGGAAAAAATGCGGAAATATGAAGGCTTTTATATTCAAAAAAGATTGCTCAGATATTACGATACTAAAAGTGGCGCGAATGTGCTGGGTTATATCAGTGAAGTAAATGATTGGGAGATCAAAGAGAATCCTTATTATATCCAGGGAGAGCTTACAGGAAGGACCGGTATTGAGAAGCAATATGAAGAAGTGCTTCGCGGGCGAAAAGGTGTAAAGTATATTCAGAAAGACCGCTTCAATCGCGATCTGGGACCGTATAGGGATGGTACATTAGATACACTTCCTATTCCCGGACAAGAGATCCATGTAACCCTAAGTAAGCAATTACAGGAATACGGGGAGAGACTCATGAACGGGAAACGTGGAGGCGTAGTTGCCATTGAACCTTCAAGTGGCGAGATCCTTGCACTCATATCAGGGCCTAACTACGACCCTGCGCTGTTAGTTGGTCGTGAACGCTCCAAAAATTATAACAAACTTCACTACGATACCATTGCGAAACCCACCTGGGATAGATCACTCCTGGCTGAACCTTCTCCAGGTTCGCCTTTTAAAACACTGAATGCCCTGGTCGCGCTTCAGGAAGGCGTTATTACACCTAAAACTAAATTCCGTTGTTATAACGGATTCTATGTGGGCAATAAAAAAAGAGGATGCCATTGCGGGGGTGGCGTAAGAGACATGAATGTTGGTATTTACAGATCTTGTAACGCCTATTTTGCCGGTACCTTCAGAAAGATCTATGACAAATTCACTACTACTGATGAAGGCATGGAAGTTTGGGAAAAGCACGTAGAAAGTTTTGGACTTGGAAATTATCTGGGATATGACCTACCGAATGGTCGCCCTGGTCGCATCCCCGGCGTATCGTATTATGACAACGTATATGGCGATAACCGCTGGGCCTCTTCTTTTATCATCTCCAATGCAATAGGTCAGGGCGAAGTTGCAGCCACTCCTATTCAACTGGCCAATATGACAGCAGCTATTGCAAACAGAGGTTACTTTTATACGCCACATATCATTAAAAAGATCGGGGGCAATGAGATCAGCATCGATAAATTCACCACGCCTAAACACACTACTATAGACAGAGAGCATTTTGATCCAGTAGTAAAAGGAATGGCTGAAGTATATAAGCGGGGTACTGCCAGGTGGCTGAAAATTCCGGATATAGCCATAGCCGGTAAAACAGGAACCGTTGAAAATTTCACTATCATTGATGGAGAGCGAAAGCAGCTCACTGATCATTCCATTTTTGTTGCTTTTGCCCCCGTTGAAAATCCGAAGATCGCCCTTGCCGTGTATATTGAACATGGATATTACGGCGCCCGATATGCCGGACATATTGCTTCATTAATGATAGAAAAATATTTAAAAGGGGAGATCAGCAGGACTGATCTGGAAAAGCGGATGCTTGATAAAACCCTTGAGCATGAATATGCCAAACCCCATAGCGGCGAAGATTTCAAGATAAACGAATATGTCTGGTAGAACTTGGCTAGGACGCATTGATTGGCTCAGCATTATTCTTTTTCTTATCCTCACTGCCCTGGGTTGGGTAAGTATTTATTCCAGTACATTTTCTGAAGACCACACTTCTATTTTTGATTTTTCTCAGCTCTATGGAAAACAATTTTTCTTTATTGGGATCAGCATAGCTATCGCTATTGCTATTATGCTTGTTGAGAGTAATTTCTACGAACGTTTTGGCAGTATATTTTACATAGGGACTGTGGTACTTTTACTGGGGCTTTTTGTTTTTGGAAAGACAATTGCCGGGGCTACTTCATGGTATGACCTGGGATTCTTTAATCTTCAGCCCTCCGAGCTTGCCAAATTTGCCACGGCACTGGCACTGGCGAAATACTTGAGTGATATTCAGACTGATATTAAAAACAGGAAAGATCAGCTCTATTCTATTTTGATCATCCTCATTCCAGTATTATTGATCATTCCACAACCGGATCCGGGAAGCGCCATGGTATTCCTCGCACTTATTTTTGTACTATTTCGCGAAGGCTTACCCTTGTTCTACCTGGCACTTGCATTCGTCTTTGTAGTCATCTTTGCCACAACTCTTATGTTCGGTACCATCTGGGTTTCAATTGGGCTGGTTCTTATCATGGCTATCTTTTTTATGGTTAAGAAAGCAACCTTACGAGTCCCCATCTTACCCCTGGTGGGTTTTCTGATCGTTGCCATTGGATTCTCCTATTCTGTTAGCTTCATATATGATAATGTATTTGAACAACGACATCGTGACCGCTTTGCTCTTTGGTTGCGCTTAGAAAAAGATCCGGAAAAGCTGGAGGAGATCCGAAAGACTATCGGATATAATACATACCAATCAGAAAAAGCCATTGAATCCGGTGGTTTCTTTGGCAAGGGGTTTTTAGAAGGAACCCGAACTAAGGGCGACTTCGTGCCGGAGCAACACACTGATTATATTTTTACAACAATTGGGGAAGAATGGGGTTTTCTGGGCACTTCTCTTGTAGTTGTTTTATTTTCTTTATTACTCTTGAGATTGGTGAATCTGGCAGAGCGGCAAAAAACAGATTTTGCCCGAATGTATGGCTATGGCGTCATTTCCATCTTGCTCATTCATTATTTTATAAACATCGGAATGGTAATAGGGTTGATGCCTACAGTTGGGATACCCTTGCCCTTCTTTAGCTATGGTGGATCTGGCTTACTAGGTTTTACAATCCTCCTCTTCATCTTCCTGAAAATAGATGCGAGTCGCTTGAATTGATCAACGGAATTTCCAGTCCTTGCTGCTTACAGAACTTTCTAATCTGGCCTCCTGTTTGTCCGGAAGCTCCTTGAAAAAGTCGATTCCCGTAATGCGTTCTAGTTCATCAACAGATACAACAAAATTTACAAGGGCCTGCTGCGATTCCTTATGCGGCATTAGAAAGGCAATGACTTCTAGGTCCTCTTCTTCTCCCCTGGCAATGATCTTAAAATAAGCATCTGGTACGGCAACGTCTTCTTCCCCTATCACTTCCAGGCCACGTTCTAATACGCCTCCTACCATCACCTGCAAATCTCCATATCGCTTGCACCAGGAACGAACCTGCATCTCGAGTCGGTTCCACACCCCGGCATTAAAATCATTTCGCTGGGGACTGATATTACTCGTATAAAAGGTTTGGTTATAAGCGTACTCAGAGAAGCGCCTGTCACCGGCAGGGCAAAGATGGCCCCGGTCAAAACCTGAACCCCGGTAATTCCGCCAATCCGCTGATTTTGTCCGCACTTTAGGATCCTCAATAAAATAAGGACGACGGCGATCATCATAGGTCAGATGAGATTTCTTCAAATGATAGGCTACCCATTCAGCCTGTTCGAATTTTTCGTTGTACGAAAGCGTGAAATGATCATGGACAATTATAGCCCCCGTGGTAGAGGTAGGAAGTAAAAGCTCCCCCTGGTACTCAGTCATATCTGAAGGATCGGGAGAAGCATATGCATCCGGAGTATAAAAATTCTCAAACACCCAGAAAGCCACTATAAAAAAGAGGATCAATCCGGTGTAGATCAATTTATTTTTATCTCGTTTTCGCATAGGCTATACTTGCTCTGCAAAGAAACTAAAATAAGTAGATACTATCGTAAGGTGTGTGCCTTAGAAGCGACTAAGGATTCCTATATTTATACTCTATGAAAGAAGCAAAAGAACTCAATTGGAAGGATGTCATCCACTATGCCACCAAGGGCAATCCGGCACCTGGACGCAGAGTGGAAAAAACAGCTGAAGAGTGGCAGGCATTGCTAACCCCACAGCAATTCAGGATCACCCGAATGAAAGGTACGGAAGCTCCTCATTCCGGAGCCCTCTGCAGTATTCACGAGCCAGGCAAGTACGCCTGTGTTTGTTGTAAAACATTGCTCTTTGATTCTACCTTAAAATTTGAATCCGGAACAGGTTGGCCTAGCTTTACACAACCTATAGAATACAACGCGATCAAGTATCACAAGGATACCAGCTTTGGAATGATACGGGTTGAAGTCCTTTGCAATACCTGTGACGCTCACTTAGGTCATGTATTTCCTGATGGTCCTGCACCCAGTGGCCTCCGCTATTGTGTTAATTCCGAATCCCTGATACTAGAAACCGAAATTTCATGAAATCATCATTGGAAAAAGCCACATTTGGAGGCGGATGCTTCTGGTGTACCGAAGCTATTTTTAAAGAATTGAAAGGTGTAGATAGGGTTGTTCCGGGTTATATTGGAGGAGATGCCCCGGGTAGGCCAACCTATAGGGAAGTATGTTCTGGCCTTACCGGACATGCGGAAGCTATTGAAGTACATTTTAAGCCTGCCGTTATAAGTTACAACGACATCCTAACTATCTTCATGACTACGCATGACCCTACTACATTGAACAGGCAAGGCGCAGATGTTGGTACGCAGTACAGATCGGCTATTTTTTATCATTCCCCTGAACAAAAGGAAATAGCAGAAATTGTGATCAAAGAATTGGGGGCATTTTTTGACGATAAGATCGTGACAGAAATTACAGAGGCTTCAACTTTCTATGAAGCCGAAGACAATCACCATGACTATTACAATAAAAATAAGCAACAGGGGTATTGTAATGCTGTGATCAGTCCGAAATTGACAAAATTCAGAAAAGTCTACGCGTCCTTTTTAAAATAAAAATCCCCGGAGATACCGGGGATCTTCTATAGTATTTAGGTCTTTTTATCCTTTTACCGCCGCAACTTTAGCATTGCGCATATTATTTAACATTAGATCCTGAAGTACATTGACGGCTTCTTCGATATATACATCTTTAGCCAGGTTCTCATGCCAACGCTTTCTTTTCTCACGAAGCACCTCATCTTCCATGAATAGCGCTTCTTCATATTTCAATGACTGAAATGTCAACTCTGAATCATATTCAGCGATCGATTTGAAATACTGAGATTGTTCTTTATCCTTTTCCTCTTCGGTTTTATAAGCTGAATAGTTCAAAGAGATCGTAGTCTCTTCCTGCTGTTCTTTCAACCATTTCGCATTCTGTTCGATCAGGTTGATCTGAGGATTTCCAGTCATCCTTTCATTACTATTTGCAATAGTGGCCTCATAATCTATATAGCCGTTCCAGGGTTCATAATCTGCCGGTGGGATCTCATCCCATTCCAATGGGTTTTGCTGATCTTTTTCACCAAGGTCAATATAGCTATACTTGTCCGGGACGATCACATCGCTCTTAACACCTTCCAATTGAGTAGAACCTCCATTGATACGGTAGAACTTTTGCGTCGTTAACTTAATAGCACCCAGGTCTCCGAATTCATTACCACGAACGATGTTCTCCAAGGGGATCACGTTCTGAACAGTTCCTTTTCCAAATGTCTGCTTGCTACCAATAACAATGGCTCTTTTATAATCCTGCATGGCTGCGGCAAGGATCTCAGAAGCAGATGCAGATAACTCATTGACTAAGATCACCAGCGGACCATCCCACTGAATGCGTTCGTCTTTATCTTCATAAACCTCACGGTCACTTCCAGAAGACCGTACTTGAACAATGGGGCCTTCTTTAATAAACAAGCCAGCCATCTCTACCACGGTTTTTAGAGAACCTCCTCCGTTATCACGCAGGTCAAGAACAAGACCTTCCATACCCTCTTCCTTTAATCTGTCTACTTCTTTAGCAACATCTGTAGCCGCATTGCGTTCCGTGTAGTCTTCAAAATCCACATAGAATTTTGGCAGATTGATAAGGCCGTATTTTTTGTCACCTTTTATGACAGTTGCCGATTTGGCATAAGATTCTTCTAAAACAACAACATCGCGGGTAATCGAAACTTCTTCGACCGTCCCATCAACTCTGCGGACCGTTAGATCTACCACGGTTCCTTTTGGTCCTTTGATCAATTGAATGGCATCGTCTAAGCGCATACCTACTATATCTACAGCAGGGCCGCCATCTTGTGCAACTTTGATTATCTCATCCCCCACTTCCAATTTCTGTTCACGCCATACCGGGCCTCCCGATATGATCTCCACGATCTTGGCACCTTCTGGCTTCTTTTGGAGCCTGGCTCCGATCCCTTCAAATTTACCGGACATACCAATATTGAATCGATCCCTATCGCTTGGTGCGAAGTAGTATGTATGGGGATCAAATTCATCTACGATCGTATTGATGTACTGGACAAACCAATCCTTGCGCTCGAGGTCTCCGACAAAATCAAAAAACTCATTCAAAGTATTCAGGGTGACATCTCTGGCCTCCACCTCAATTTCAGTATCAGATTTGAGCTTGTAAGAGGTATCTTCGTCCTTCTTCTGCCGATCATTTTTTAACTTCCCGTCAAAGGTTCCAATCGTCGCATATTTCAATTGCTTCCTCCAACGTTCTTTTAGTTCATCCCGACTCGTAGCATAAGATTGTTCGTTGTAGTTAATGTCGATCACTTCCTCTTTAGAATAGTCAAAAGGTTGCTCTAACACTTCCTTATAAAGCACCTGTGCCTCTTCCATACGAAGCATGAGCCGGTCATAAACCTGACTAAAAAATCCGATCTCGGTATTTTTAATCTCGTCATCGATCTGAAATTTGTATTGTTCAAATTCCATAATATCCTCTTCAAGGAAATATCGTTTCGTAGGATCGATAACATTGATAAAATCTTCAAATACGCTTACCGAAAAATCATCATCTATATCTTTGGGCTCATAATGACCCCTTTCCAGGACATATGTGATAAGGTCAAGCAAGAGCTTATCCTTATCATCGTTTTCAAAAGATTTATTGGTAAAACTACAAGAGGCTACTGCAATCAGAATTACAAGGAATGCCAGCACTAAATTCTTTTTCATGAATGTGTTATTAAGTTTCATCTTCCCGTAATCTTTCCA
>JAHHLF010000186.1 GCA_018679315.1 Bacteroidia bacterium
TTGTTATTCTCTTCCCTTTTAGGAATGTATTTTCTTGTCTCCGCGGGTGACTTCCTGATGATGTACCTGGGTATTGAATTATCTACGCTTCCTGTAGCAGGGTTAGCAGCGTATGAAATTGCTAAACGGACTTCCAGTGAAGCCGGTATAAAATTGATCTTTTCGGCAGCGCTCGCTTCCGGAATTACCCTGTTCGGTATTTCCATGCTCTATGCGACAAGCGGTTCTATCTTTTTCGACGATATAACTACTGCCCTGGATGCTTCCAATCTCACTGTTTTGGGCTTGGTACTTATTACTGCAGGCCTTGGATTTAAAATTTCCCTGGTGCCTTTTCATTTTTGGACGGCAGATGTATATGAAGGTTCTCCTATTAGTATAGCCTCATATTTATCAGTGGTGTCAAAAGGGGCTGCCGTTTTTATTCTTCTGATACTTCTTTTCTCTGTTTTCAATCCACTCATGGAGAATTGGAGACCCATGATCTATGTTATCGCAGTGGCAACTATGTTCATAGGCAATTTATTTGCACTGAGACAGCAGAATATGAAACGTTTTTTGGCTTTTTCATCCATTGCCCAGGCCGGATTCATATTACTTGGGATTATCGCTGGTACACCAACTGGAATGGCCACGGTGATCTATTTTGTATTGATCTATATATTTTCCAACCTGGCCGCCTTTGGTGTCGTACAAGCTATTAGCGTTAAAACGAGAAAAGAGAGGATCAATGACTATGAAGGCCTCTATAGAACGAATCCAAAATTAAGCCTGGTCCTTATGCTGGCGTTATTCTCTTTGGCTGGCATTCCGCCTGTCGCAGGATTTTTTGGTAAATTTTTCTTGTTCACTGCGGCGGCAGGTGAAGGTTTTTACTTCCTGGTTTTCTTAGGGGTTGTCAATGTTACCATCTCGCTTTATTATTACCTTCTTGTGGTTCGTGCCATGTTCTTGCGAAAGAGTGAAAATCCCATCCCTTATTTTAAAAGTGGGTCTTATATACGAATAGCTTTGGTCCTGTGTGTGCTAGGCATCCTTGCACTGGGGATATACAGTCCGGTTTATGAATATATTAATGAATTAAGTCTCGCATTCTAATTGACACGTTTATGAGCTTAGGTGGAAAACATCTTTTTGGAGATATCGAAGGACAACGGGTGACCTTTGTTGAAAAAAAAGTGACCGAGGATAGGTCGGCCTTCCTTAAAAAATTATTGGAGCACAACGGATTTGAAGTCCTGATCCAGGAAGACAAGAGAGCTTCTGAAGAAGACCCTCAACTTTATACAGTAGCGGTCACTGATATGGTCTTTAATCCTACGATCTGGGTTTATCAACGTAAACTACTCACTTTTGATGGCCGGAAGGTTACGCCGGATTACTGGAATCAGCGAACCGAAGAAACTCAGCCCCAGTATTGGAGAACGAAATTATAATAGGCCTGAAAGCGCACATAATTTGCTCACATTAGCCTAGTATCGCCAACCCTTCTTACCATCTTATTTTTCGTTCTACTCATCGAAATTAACAGCAATTTTAGACCCCTGTGGCAAGGTATTTGCTATATTTAAGACCAACTATCAGCTATGAAATCGATTTTTACTATCTTTTTTAGCTTAGCCCTGGTTACGGGACTTTTTGCGCAGTCTGATATCAGCAAGACCCAACCGCTGAAGATCGACGCCGAGAAGAAATTAGATGTAAAGGCCAGTCCGCAGGGCACGGCACTTTCCATCCCTGCTTCTATGGATATTTCCAAAAATCCCAATTTAAAAGACCCATTATCCGAACGGACTGTAAAAATGCTCCCTGAAAAGGAGCTTAGACAGGCTGGATATGATATGGTTATTGATCCTAAAGTATCTGAACGTGAAAAAGGGGGCGGAAACAAGCATTTTGGGGATATGTACCTGGGAGACATTAAGACCGGAAGTACTTTTGTCGGCGTTGTCTGTCGGGATCATGAATATGTAGACGGAGACCGTGTGCAGATCGCTGTTAATGACCATGTGGTGGAGCCCAATATCTTACTTACCGCAGCTTTTAAAGGCGTTAACATCAATTTAGAAAAGGGGTTTAACAGGCTTGATTTCACTGCACTTAACCAGGGATCATCAGGACCCAATACAGCTCAGGTAGATGTATATGATGAAGAAGGTCAATTGATCTACTCGAAACGCTGGTTGTTATCTACAGGATCAAAAGCTTCCCTGATCATCGTAAAAGATGATTGATCATTCGCCAGGACGGTATTCCCGTACGGCATTTTTAAGCACATCTTCTTTGTAATAATTCACATCCTTAAAGTTTACATCGGCATAGTCTTGTGCCTGATCATAAAAGTGTGGTGAATCCGGATCCCCGCTCTGACCTCCTGCCAGGATGGATTTAGCTTTTACCTTATCACCAAACTCTACGACAGCTACAAAACTGTTACCCCTTGTACCATAAATGCGTTTCGTGTTATTATGATATCTGGCTCCATAGGCTGCAAGCGCTCCCCATCTACCTGAAGCAAAGCCAATAGGAAGGCTCGGTGCTGCGTCATCAAAAGGTTGGTGAATTTCACCATTGATCCGTTGAAAACGATTGATCTCCCCCCAGGGTGTATTCCATGTTCCAAAATCAGAAGTGAGACTCCTGAGCACTTCCTCAAAAATTTTCAGTCTTTCAAGCATAGGAGATTCAGACCCAAAGTAGGTCATGAGTTCCATATCACTCATCTGCCCAGGGCGTTCTCCGTTTCTGCCGTAATAAGTTCCGTAGAAATGAGCAAGCGACATGGCTACAGAAGAAGCTGAAGTTTTATAATCCCATTTCCGCAATACATCTATTGCCTCTTTCATTTCTTCACCTTCGGGCTGCAGTTGGTCATACGCCTCAATGAGGCCCGGTATCAGGTCAGCAAAGGCCGGGAGATATGGATCATATGCTAATTCTATCAATCCATCTAAAGTGTGATCTGTTCTTTCTTTCATCAATTGTATGGCATGAATTCCCCTGAAATTCTCACGATCGATAGACATATAGCGAGGGTAGTCTTCACGCCTGGGGCTAAATTCCATGGCGGCAGTAAAAGGGGTAGAATTGCAATTTTGCAACCAGCCATTTTCAGGATTTAAAAGTGAGATGTTTTCCCCTACAGGGTGAAGGCCTTGCCAATCCGTTCTGGGATCAGCCCCATCGACAGCAACGGTATAATCGAATTGAGTATCCCGTTTAGGAATAAAATTGCCATGGAAATAGGCAATGTTTCCTTCCGCGTCTGCATATACTGTATTATTAGAGGAATTCGTTCGTATATCCATCATTTCACGAAAGCCTTTATACCCATTTTGTTTTGTTCGGATAAAAGATTGCTCAAGCGCTTTTGACGGTTCCCACATCATCGCTGTAGCTACGGCTTTATCGTCTTCTTTATGTGTAATTGGGCCGTGATGCGTGTGGTGCATTGTAAAGGTCCTGGTCTGTAGTCCGCGGTCTGTCTTATAGTTTAAGCTTACCTCAGACGTTTCAACTGGGCGCAATTCTTCCCCATAGCGATACACTAATTCCCCATCAACTTCCATGATGGTTTCCTTGAATTCATCAATAACATCGGTATAGGTGGAGGTGTGCATCCAACCGGTTTTTTCATTAAAACCCTGATAGATGAAGAATTGGCCCCAGGTAACAGCCCCATAGGCATTTAATCCTTCTTCGCTAACAGCATGTACTTCTCCCCTAAAATAAAATGAGGTATGCGGATTGATCAAGAGAAGTGGATTGCCACTTTTTGTGTGGGTTCCGGAGATCGCGATCCCATTGGAGCCTTGCGGTTCTAATTCTTCCGCTCTTTTTTGTAGTTCTAATTCCTTCATCTGAGGAAACTCCAGACCCGATTCATAGTAGGCCTTTAACTTGTTTATCCGTACACGTTCTATATCACCGCCTATTGATCCTTCGCTGAAATACATCGGCATCCAGGGCTCAAAACGATCCAATAACCTCGGTTTTACCTCAGGGTGGGTGTGCAAATAGTAGTTGATACCATCTGCAAAGGCATGACAAAGCTTTTGTAGCCATTCAGGACTCTTTTCCAGATTGGCTATGGCTTCCTCCTTACTCATGAATAAGCGAGCTCTGAGGTCGCTGTAAAGTGCCTCTTCGCCTTCAACCTCTGCGAGTCTGCCAATGGCCCAGATGTAATTTTGCTCAACCCGATTAAAATCGTCCTCACATTGTGCGTAAAGCAACCCAAATACAGCATCTGCATCTGTTTTTCCATATATATGAGGAACTCCGAAATTATCCCGAATAATTGTGGTGTTAGCTGCATGAGTTTCCCAACTTTTTAATTCATCCGATGGGCTAGCCGGTGCGGAGCATGAAAGAAGACCTAGCACGAATACCAAGAAGACAGATCGTATCATCATCTTAAATTTTGGAGGATATTATTGGATTCAAATATATAGGTAAGCTTGTACGACATTAAGGTATCATGCCAGGTTTGTCACCTTTTCAATTTGAGGCGCATATTTCTTGATGGTGAATTCAACACCGCTCTTTAGTGTCATTTGGTTTACGGAACAGCCTACACAGTTGCCCTCCAGCTTGATAGTAACATGGTTATCATCGGTTATGGAGACTAAAGAAATATCCCCTCCATCACTCTGCAAGAAGGGTCTGATCTCTTCCAGTGCTTTCTCTACATTGATTCTTAATTCTTCCTTATTCATCACCCTTTATTTTTTAACCGCAGCGCATCCGGCCATGGTTGTTATTTTGATTGCCTCTGTGGGAGGTAAGTCGGTATTTCTTTTAACTAATTCCTGAACCATATTTTGAGTCATCGACTCAAATGCTTTTTCGGAAGGAGAGGCTGATTGCAAGGCTGCAGGTCTGCCGATATCACCAGCTTCACGCACACTCTGTACCAGTGGAATAGCGCCCAGGAATGGAATTTTCATATCCGAAGCTAGATTTTCAGCACCCTTTTCTCCAAAAATATAGTACTTATTATCTGGTAATTCTTCCGGAGTAAAATAGGCCATATTCTCTACGATGCCCAGTACAGGCACACTGATCGCGTCCTGCTGGAACATGGCAACTCCCTTTCTTGCATCTGCCAGGGCTACATTTTGCGGAGTACTCACCACTACAGCTCCCGTAATCGGAAGGGACTGCATTATACTCAAATGTATATCCCCTGTGCCCGGCGGTAGATCCACTAAAAGAAAATCCAATTCCCCCCAAGCGGCATCAAAGATCATTTGATTCAGCGCTTTTGCTGCCATGGGTCCTCGCCATACTACTGCCTGATCTGCATTTGTAAAAAACCCAATAGACAGGATCCTGACCCCATAGTTCTCTACAGGTTTCATTTTAGACCTCCCCTCAACTTCAACAGCCAGGGGTTTTTCATTAACCAGGTCAAACATAATTGGTATAGAAGGGCCGTATATATCCGCATCCAGTATACCTACTTTGAAACCCATTTTTTGAAGGGTAACAGCGATATTCGCTGTTATCGTCGATTTACCTACACCGCCTTTTCCTGAAGCTACGGCAATAATGTTCTGAATACCAGGAATAGGTTTTCCCTTAATAGAAGGTGCTTTAGGTGCGCTTTGAGCTTCAACTTTTACGTTAATGGTGATCTTCGCTTTTTCGTAGACCTGTTCATGGATGGTCTTAAGGATTTCCACCTCCAGCTTTTTGCGCGCCTGTAAACTTGGATTTCCAATAACCAGGTCCAAAACGACTTCATCTCCAAAAATCTGCATATTCTTTAACGCCCCGGCCTCTATAATGCTCTTACCCTCTCCAGGTACGCTCAAGGTTTCCAGGGCTTGAATGATTGACTCTTTTTTCAATTTCATAGCGGTCTCGATCTCAGTCTATTCGACGAACAAATTTAAACAGTAAAGATACGGCAAAGTGCTCAATTGATGGCAATAATGGCCTGGGACTGTAAAAAGTAAGGAGGGGTTAATTTAGTTCCTTTGCTGGATCCCAAAAGTATTTATCAAAGTCGACCACCTGATTATTCTGAATAGGGATCCCCTCATTTTCAAGGAGCTGTTGCATGAGGTTCGTTCCATCGAAATGAAATTTACCGGTGAGCAGGCCTTTTCTGTTCACTACCCTGTGTGCTGGAACTTCTTCTTTACCATGTGATACGTTCATTGCCCAACCTACCATACGCGCACTTCGTGCCGCTCCGAGGTATTTGGCTATGGCACCATAGGAAGTCACCCGTCCCTTGGGAACACATCGTACTACCTCATAAACCCGATCGAAGAAGTTTTCATTATCTGCCATATCAGGTGTAAATAATACGTATGAGCGTGATCACAAGCAAGAGCAGCATAAGGACACTTAGAATATAGTTAGAATTCTTGGAGAACCTGTCTGTTTTTGCATCAAGCTTATAGAAATAAACAGTATACAAATACAAAACTGCGAAGGTACCGGTACCTGTCGCCAACATAAAAACGATTATGTCCCAAACATAAAAGTCTATCAATCCAGTAGCCGTCCACATGGCGTGAACACCTGCATAATAAGGAATAGTAAGAAAGTTTACCGCGGCTAGGAAAGTCCCTTTAAAAAAACTACTTCTCTTTTTACTTACATGCATCATTTTAAGTTGACCTGTAGGTTTTCTTTTTGCAGCTATAAAGAAGTAAACAGCGAAAATGGCAAAGACTAATATTGCCAGTTTTAAAAGAATATCTATCACTTCGGGATTGCGGTACAAAAACTTGGAGATCACAACAGAAATATAGGCCTGAACCATGATCATGGTAGACACCCCTACACAAAATATGATGCCGTCCATTTTACCGCGTTCGACGCTTGTTTTAGCTGCGTTCATATTCAGCAAGCCGGGCGGAACGGTAGCCATAAAAGCCGCTGAAAACGTGCTAAAGAATAAAATAAGAAGATGTGTCATCTAGGGCTGAAGTCGAAACTGGATATAGGTTATTGGTTTTCCTTCCTGAAGATACTGATTTTCATAGAAAGTCTGGATACTCGTTACTGCTTCAGGGCTTCCTTCATTTCTATAAATATCATGGTTGGCATATAGTATCTCATCTCCTCTTCCTTGAAGCAACCCAAGCGTATAACCGTGAAGAAATTGGCTGTCTGTCTTTAGGTGGAGAATTCCATTAGGAATCAAAATTTCTTTGTATCGGGCTAGAAATTCCGGGTTTGTCAGCCTGTGCTTACG
>JAHHLF010000333.1 GCA_018679315.1 Bacteroidia bacterium
GTACTCGCTTGAATCCGAATTCCGATCTTGCTTTCTTCAATACCCCTAACACCGAATTCAGCCCTTACCTGGATCCGGATAAACGCTTTGTCTTGTTTACCCGCTATGTAATAGGAGATGAAAGTCAACAAGGGATTTTCATAAGTCGGAATACCGGAACGGTTTCTGATATCCAATGGGAGACACCGGTAAAACTTAATATACCCTACGGCTGGGGCGCTTTTGTTGTAGGCAATCTGGAAGCCCTGCTATACAGCGATGGCCAAGACATTTATCAAATTCCCTGGAACGAACTGGACATCCCTTTTAAATTCTAAATGGCCATGGTATTCCCTTTTAACGATTCTATTTTACTCGAAGACAGCCGGGTTCGTATTGAACCCATTACTGTAGGACACGAAGAACTGCTTGAGCCTGTGGTAAACAACAACCCGGAATTATTGCGCTATTCGCCTGTCCTGATGCGCAATCGTACTGACCTGGAAAAGTATATCAAATCGAATCTGGCTTTGAGGGAACGAAGGCTCAAATATCCTTTGGCCATCTATGACAAAGAGAGCGAGCGCTATGCCGGAAGCAGCAGTTATTTGCGTATTTCCGATAAAGACAGTCATCTTGAAATTGGTTCTACCTGGATCGGAAGGGAATTTCAGCGCAGCGGACTCAACCGCCATATGAAATTCCTTATGCTGAGCTATGCTTTTGAGAATCTCGGCGCCATCCGCGTCGCATTCAGGACAGACGCGCGAAACGAACAATCCAAAACAGCCATCCAGGCCATCGGGGCTACCTATGAGGGTACTTTGCGAAAACACATGCTTATGACAGACGGCCATGTACGCGACACCGTCTGCTATAGCATTTTAAAAGAAGAATGGCCCGGGCTTCTAGCTACCGTCTTTCAGTCAGTGGCCGGCTAGCATATCTCAAAACAGATTCCGTATCTTTAATTAGCTCAAAAAACAGCTGGTTTTTACCTATGCGACTAAAAGCCTCTTTACTTATTCTTCTATGTTCACCTCTTATCATCTTCGGACAATCAGAGGAGATCGTAACACTGGATACCGGCACCAACACATTGGAAGGAAGTTTTTTAAACCCGGCAGGAACAGCAGTGCCTGTTGTCTTGATCATAGCCGGATCCGGACCTACGGATCGTAATGGCAACAACACCTTAATGAAAAATAATTGTCTGAAAATGCTGGCTGAAGGCTTGTATGAAAATGGAATTGCGACATTGCGTTACGATAAAAGGGGGATAGGGGGTAGTGCGCTTACTGCACAACAAAGAACAGATACCCGTTTTGACGATATGGTCAATGACGCCAAAAGTTGGGTAGGCTATTTACAGACAATAGAAGGAGTAGGCGATATACATGTGCTGGGGCATAGCCAGGGTTCTTTGGTGGGCATTCTTACGGCCCAAACAGAAAACGTAACTTCTGTAATCTCCGTAGCCGGACTGGGCGCTCCGGGAGGCGAAATAATCCGTGAACAACTAAAAGTTCAGCCCCCGATTCTACAGGAACAGGCAGCTATTATCCTGGATTCCCTTAAGCAGGGTCACGATGTAAACTACGTGCACCCGATGCTGCAATCCTTGTTCCAGCCTGCGCTTCAACCTTATGTGCGCTCCTGGATCAAGTACGATCCCAAAGAGGAGATCGCCAAATTGGAGCAAGCTGTTTTAATCGTCAATGGCACCGAAGATATCCAGGTAGGTGTAGACCAGGCCGAGAAATTAAATAAAGCCCATCAAAAAAGCGAACTTCTGATCATTGAGAAAATGAACCACATTTTAAAAGATGCGGAAGGAGACCGAAATGCTAACATGTCTACCTATTACAAACCCGATCTTCCGCTGTCGGAATCACTAGTTCCCGAGATCGTAAAATTTATCAAGGCTGAATAATGGAAGCAGACAACAAACCGAAATGGCTACAGGAAGCCGAGCAAACCCTGATCCGCTACTGTGGAGACTTCTCTCCTTTGCTGATCACCAAGGCAGAGGGTTCCTTTATCTATACGGAAGATGGAAGAAAGATCCTGGATTTTACGTCCGGGCAGATGTGTTCTGTTTTCGGTCACAACCATCCTAAGTTATTGGAAGCCATGAGGCAGGGCGGGGAAGAATCCTTGCATTTACTCAGTACCATGCTTTCTCCTGCCGTGATAGAACTCAGTCAGCAATTAGCGGAGATGCTTCCCTCGGGTCTGGATCGTTGCCTCTTTGTCAATACTGGTTCTGAATCCAACGAAGTTGCCCTCCGTATGGCCAAGTTGGCAAGTGGGGGTTTTGAAGTGCTGGGCTTTGTCGGCTCCTGGCATGGAATGACTGCCGGGGCACAATCGCATACCTATTC
>JAHHLF010000280.1 GCA_018679315.1 Bacteroidia bacterium
GCCGCTGCATTTTAGAAGAAGTAGATGGCGGAAAACAGCTGGAATTCAGCAATAAATTTGAGCTGGACGGTATTTCATTCCCTGATCCCAATGTGCACCTCTTCAGTTTTAATAATCCTTATGGGGCTTGTTCTCAGTGCGAGGGCTATGGCGATGTGATCGGGATAGATCCGGACCTGGTCGTGCCCAATACTTCCTTATCGGTCTATGAAAATGCCGTCTTCCCCTGGCGGGGAGAGAAATTGAGTAAGTACCGGGACCTGTTGGTCAATAGCGGACACCTTTTTGATTTCCCCATCCACAAGCCCTGGTTTGAGCTTTCTGAGTCACAAAAACAACTGGTTTGGGACGGAAATGAACATTTTACCGGGCTGCACGACTTCTTCCGCATGCTGGAGGAAAAGAGCTATAAGATCCAGAACCGGGTCATGTTATCACGCTACCGTGGTAAAACGCTTTGCAGTGAATGCAAAGGGCGTCGACTGCGAAATGAGGTAGCATACATTAAGGTAGGTGATAGAACGTTGCCGGAATTAGTAGAACTCCCTATTGATTCATTACTAAGCTATTTCCAGCAGCAGGAATTAAATGATCACGATCAGACTATCGCTCGCAGGCTGCTTACGGAAATTACAACCCGACTCACCTATCTCTCTAAAGTAGGCCTCACCTACCTTACCCTGAACCGGCGTTCCAATACCTTATCCGGAGGGGAGAGTCAGCGTATAAACCTGGCCACTTCCTTGGGCAGTAGCCTTGTAGGATCGATGTATATCCTGGATGAACCCAGTATTGGCCTGCACCCCAAAGACACAGAAAACCTGATAGAAGTACTGCTTTCCCTGCGCGACCTGGGTAATACAGTTATCGTAGTGGAGCACGATGAAGATATTATGAAGGCTGCCGATGAGATCATCGATATTGGTCCGGAAGCAGGCACCCATGGCGGGGAAGTTGTCGCCCAGGGTACACTTAAAGATATCATGGCTTCGGATTCCCTGACCGCCGGTTATTTGAATGGTACGCAAGAGATCGCCTTGCCTTCGAAAAGAAGGACTTCCAAGAATTTTATTTCTATTGAAGGTGCCAGGGAGCACAACCTGAAAAATATAGACGTGCGCTTTCCGCTCAACATGCTTACGGTCGTCACTGGGGTATCCGGTAGCGGCAAAAGCACCCTCGTCCGCAGGCTGCTCTACCCCACCCTCCTGAAAGAACTGGGTGGCTATGGGGAAAAAGCCGGGCATTTTTCCAGTTTTTCCGGGAAATACACGGACTTGAAATCGGTGGAATTTGTAGATCAGAACCCCATTGGGCGGTCGTCCCGCTCCAACCCGGTTACCTATATCAAAGCCTATGATGAGATACGCGCCCTATTTGCCAGACAAAAATTAAGCAAGCTCAGGGGCTACCAGGCAAAGCATTTTTCATTTAATGTCGATGGGGGCCGCTGTGAAGTCTGTAAGGGCGAAGGCGATATTACCGTAGAGATGCAATTTATGGCCGATGTGCACCTACAATGCGATACCTGCAAAGGAAAGCGCTTTAAGAAAGAGGTACTGGAAGTGCAGTTTGAAGGCAAGAATATAGACGATATCCTGAACTCGACCATAGACGATGCCATTAGCTTCTTTAACGAATATGAACAGGATAAACTGGCAAAAAGGCTGCAGCCGCTGCAAGACGTGGGCCTGGGCTATGTGACCCTGGGGCAGTCCTCTTCTACCCTCTCGGGCGGGGAGGCACAACGTATTAAACTGGCTTCTTTTCTGGTAAAAGGAAATACCCGGGATAAAGCCCTTTTTATTTTTGATGAGCCTACCACCGGACTCCATTTTCACGACATTAAAAAATTGCTAAAGTCTTTTGATGCCCTTATTGAAAAAGGGCACTCCATTATTGTGATCGAGCACAACATTGAACTCATCAAATGCGCAGATCATATTATCGACCTCGGGCCTTCAGGCGGGGATGAAGGAGGTTATCTGGTCGCTACAGGCGTGCCGGAAGAGATCGCCGTAAATCCAAAAAGCCACACCGGTAATTACCTGAAGGAAAAACTTTGATCCCTTTTCCTGAATATTTTAACTCATTGTTTTATAGATAGTTAAGTTAAGTCATCTGAGAATGGCACGCTGTTTGGTATATCCATAATGGTGATAGAAATCACTGTAACTAAAAAGTAATGCCATGAGAAAATTTTTAATCTTAACAGCAGCCATATTACTTGGCACTTCAGTGGGCCTGGCCAATACCAGCACTGCTGAATCTTCACTAACCTATGGATACAATTATGGAAATTCCTTCATCTTCACGGAGAATGGAATTACCTTTTCTGTATATCCGGATGGAGAATTTGATTTCTACATGAATCGTCTTTTCAATGTAGGCGCGAGAGCCGACTTTGGAAATCTTGGCATTACCTTTAATTCAGGCTATGATTATAACGCCTATGTACAATATGATGATTACGGTGCTGTGATCCAGGTGGAGAACGTACCTATCTATTACGACTACTACGGTCGTGTAGAGCAGATAGGAGATG
>JAHHLF010000257.1 GCA_018679315.1 Bacteroidia bacterium
AATGAACATAGCAGTTTGGCCCTATCCATAAAATCCTGCTCATCAATTTCTCCCTCGGCCCTGAGGTTCGACAATGTAATTTCAAACACTACCTGGGTTTTTTCCGGATTAACCCTGGTCTCTTTAAGGAACATTTCAAGCGAGCGCTCATACATGTCCATATTCACCTTGGTAACCGGTCTGAAACTACCTCGTAATGTCAGTATATTCTTTTTATAGAGAATGGTTGCAGGGAGCAGGTTGTTTCCATCAGGCCCGAACATAACGGCATCGGTCATGTCATTCCTGATAAGCTGCAGGCTCATCAAGCGATTATCTACGTTCTTAAAATTCGGTCCTGAAAAGTTGATCATATCTATCTCGACGGTATCGCGATCGATATGGTCATACAGGTATTTCAATAATTTTCTCGGCTTGTGGTACTTAAAAAAGGCACCATAGATCATGTTCACACCAACAACGCCAAGAGTCTCCTGTTGCAGCCGGGCCTCGGTTTGCTTAAAACGCAAATGCATGACAATTTCGTCATAGTCAGTTTGACCGGGATCTAGTTGAAATCTCATCCCAATCCAACCATGGCCTTTGTAGCGTTTAGAAAAATCAATAGTCGCTACGGTATTTGCATAGGTAAAAAAGAGTCGTTCCGGATGTTCTTTTCGGTCAAGACGCTCTTCTATCAACCCCATTTCATGATCCAGCATCTTCTTCAAGCGGGGTTGGGTCACATAACGGCCGTCTTTTTCAATGCCATAAATGGCATCACTAAACTGCTTATCATAGGCACTCATCGCCTTAGCAATGGTCCCTGATGCCCCTCCGGCTCTGAAAAAATGTCGCGCTGTCTCTTGTCCGGCCCCAATCTCGGCGAAAGTTCCGTAGATATCCGGATTCAAATTAATTCGCAAAGTTTTGGCTTTGATCGAAGGAATGTTTTCGAAAGCTAGGTCTTTCTTAGGTTGTGAAGCCATTAACAATTATTTGCCCTACAAAGGTATAAAGATTGAACGATTGGTTAGTAATTATATTATAAATTTGAGGCAAAAGAAATCGGGGTTGAGAATCATTTTTTTAGGTACAGGCACATCACAGGGTATCCCTGTAATTGGAAGCGATCATCCTGTATGCCTTAGTTCTGACCCGAGAGACAAGCGACTTCGCGTTTCCGTTTTGGTTTCTTGGGAATCCTATAACTATGTGATCGATTGTGGTCCGGATTTCCGCCAGCAATTATTGAGACACCCTATTCCGCGTTTAGACGGCATATTATTTACCCATGAACACGCAGACCATACAGCTGGTATTGATGATATCAGGCCGTTCTTCTTCCGACAGGGCGACATCCCGGTATACGCGCTCAAACGTGTGCAGGTATCTCTTAAGCAGCGATTCGATTACATTTTTGCAGATGAAGAAAGGTATCCAGGAGCTCCGGCCATTGCATATCACGAGATCCAGGCAGATGAGCCATTCTCCCTCAGTGGTAAAATGGTCGTTCCCGTCGAAGGGTTTCACAACCGACTCCAGGTGCTGGGATTTCGCATTGGTGATTTCGCATACCTCACGGATATAAAGACTATTTCAGATAAAGAAATAGCTAAGATAAAAGAGGTTAAAGTCTTATGCGTTAATGCATTACGTATAGAACCTCATCACTCACATTTTAATTTGGATGAGGCCTTGAATTTCATTGATCAGGTAAAGCCTGAGCAGGCTTATCTCACCCATATCAGCCATCATTTAGGCTTCCATGCCGAAGTGGAAAAAGAATTGCCTCCTGGTGTGCATCTCGCTTATGACAATTTAGAACTCAACTTATAACATATGAAGGCCAGAATATTTTTGTATTTATTTTTATTTGCAGCGTTGACCGCTGTATATCTGGGCGTGAGCGGATCCCGCCAAATTGATTCTCTAAGCGCAAAAGTTCAATCGCTCGAAGGGCGCGAGGAGGCCTATCAGGATTCTCTTCAAAATTCTATGTTCGAGATCCTGGATATGCAATATTTCTCCCTGGAAAACAATGATGATGCGCTTTCATACTACGATCATTTGGATCTGGATAATCCAAGTGGATATATATCAGACCGTTTATTGGAATCCAACGAGCAAAAAGGAGACAACCCTTTAGTTCCTTATGAGGGGATGAATGGGGATTTCAAGATCAATAAGATCAAAATCCTCAACCATAAATGGCTTATCGCCGATTTTTCGGATGGAAAGTATTGGGGAGAATTGCTTATCACATATGAATTGAAGGACAATCTGGATGTTGATTTTAGTGTAAAAGAACATCTGTTATATATCAGCACAAATTAAATATGCTGCTCAAGCCATGCTTTGAGGGAATAAAAGTTCTGTGGCGAAACACCGTGACCTACCGGGTATTCTTCGTATGTGTGTTCAACTCCTAGTGATTTTAAAGTCTCGGATGAGGCCTGTGCCCATTCGGCTGGAATGACTTGATCTACCTGGCCGTGAGAGATATAAATATTTAAATTCTTAATGGGCTTATTCTCAAATCCTTCTTCAACCACTTTTAGATCGATATATCCGCTCAATGCCATCAAATTCTTGATCTTTTCTGGTCGGGACAAGGCAATGGCATAAGAAAGTACAGCTCCTTGACTAAAACCCAGCAGGTTAATATTTTCAGGATCCAGCTTATAGGTTTCAATAGCCTCATCTATAAATGAGAAGATCATTTCACGAGATTCGATTGCCTCCTCAACATCACTCCATTTCCCCTGCGGTGCTTCAAAATTCAATGTATACCAAGCATTGCCAAAAGGGTTCATAGGCCTGGGCGCTCTGACCGAGATCACTGCGAGTTTGGAAGGCAGTTCTGAGGCAAAGGAAAACAGATCCTCTTCATCGCTGCCATAGCCGTGAAATAGGAATATAGCAGGCTGTTTCCCTGTTTGTGATTCCGCGGGTTTATAAAGGTGGAATAATGAAAGTTGGGGGTTGCTCATCTTATTGGATAAATGTAAACCATTTTTGAAAATATTGGCCTACAAGCGGAATTGGCGAAACCTTGTCTGTTAACGCCAGATAAAATCCGTAAAACCAAAGAACAAAATAGAAAATATACATTCCTACCCAAACATACCAATTGAAGGAAACGCTGAGAAACAGGCTAAAGGCTATAAATGTGAGATGTAATCCAAAAGCTTGTCGTGTATGGAAACGTGCATACGCGTGCTTAGGATCCAAATTCATGGTAATGGCAATTAGGGCGCCAACAATAGTCAAATACGCAACGATCGCAGTTGTTTTACCTTCGGGGGCCCTGCTCATTTCTGAATATTAAGAATGGAATTAGCCAGGGTACCGTACGCTTTCCCTTTGAGCTTACTTCCAAAAAACAATGAATTTTTGGAGGTAGACAAGCACATATCAGGGGTATAGACAAAGCGCTCATCAGGATCGAACAGCGTAATATCGGCTTCTTCTCCTTTGGCAATTTTTGGCCTCTCAAGACCAAAACGTTCTCTTCCCCGAAGTAGGATCCCAATGGCGGTCGGTGTGCTATAGATGGAATTTAAGACTCCGAACATGCTTTCCAGTCCCAGGCTGCCATAGGCGGCCTGCTCAAATTCAACACGCTTTAGTTCAATATTAATGGGGGTGTGATCTGATGTTACCATATCAATGATGCCCTTTCTTAATCCGTCTCTAAGCGCCTTCCGATCTGACTCGGAGCGTAAGGGTGGGCGTACTTTATAAGCACTGTCAAATTCGTGCAAGGTCTCATCAGTGTACCACAAATTTTGGATTGCAACACTACAGCTAATATCAAGTCCCCTGTCTTTTGCCTCGGCGATCAATTCCACGGCCTTAGCTGTTGAGATAGTCGGGAAGTGCAATTTACCTCCGGTATATTCCAGAATGGCCAAATCCCGCTTGATTCGCAATTCTTCAGCAAATGCCGGGATCCCTTTTAATCCTAATCTGGTAGAAACTTCGCCTTCATGGACCAAACCCTCTGAAGCCAGATCGGCATCCTGAGGATAGCTAAACACAACCCCCTTAAAATTTTGGGCGTACTGCAGCGCTATCTTTAGTACATTCCCATTTTCCTGAGGGCGTTTATGATCATAAAACCCCACCGCTCCGGCTTGATGCATATCAAACAATTCAGCCATTGTATTACCTTCCGATTTGACACTCAAAGTACCAAGAGGATGTAAGGTAGTTGCCGCATGAGCAGCAGATTTTTTCATAAAGACGATATCACTACTCGTATCCGGAAGTGGATTGGTATTCGGTTGCAATACAATACTCGTAAAACCGCTTTTACCGGCAACGTCAAGTCCGTTTGCAATCGTCTCTCTTTCCTCAAAACCAGGCTCTCCGAAGCAAACCCCGCTGTCGAACCAGCCAGGTGAGATATGAAGATTTGGCAATGAAATAGTTTTTATTTTGCCCGCGTCACGAATGGAGGTGGCAATTCTATCGATCCGTCCATTTTTAATCAGAACATCCCTTTTCTTCTTATGATACTCCGTAGAAAGAGGAGAAATTATGGTAACGGATTTTAGCAGTACATTCATCGAATGAATTTTTGAATCCCCACTTCAGACAGGATGAAAATCAGCGCTAAAATAATAAACCATTTCCAAAGGGATTCTACGCGATTTTCCTCAGCCAGGTCGGTAAATAATTCTTCTATATTTTCCTTCATGCTTAATTCAGAGATATTCGAGGGGTCTGAATAGGTCAATTTACTTTCTTCACGGGGGTAGTTGAAACTTATTTGTTTTAATGTATCGCCTTTTACCAAAACAGAATATGTTCCGTGTAAAACAGGGTTATCAATAAAGGTCAGGCGTGTTTTCTTGGCAAAAGACTGTTGCAGAGGAATAAATTCGTATCCCTCCCGGGCCACTTTGATTATTTGATCCTGGGCCATAGGGATATTAATATCTACCTCTGATCGATCTCCAAGGGAATAATAAAGGTCCGGTAGCGCTAAACTTTGTTTTCCCATTTCGTAAAAGGTGGGAACTACTAGGGGAGAATTAATAAAATTACAATCGCTTGTGGAGAGAGGGGAAGAAAATATATAGAAACCTGGCCTGCCACTTAAAAACGGACTATTGTCTGAGTAGGCCAGCACCGTGCCCGCGTTATTCTCTATAGGGTAAAAAAACGAACTTACCGGGTATTGAAAATTATCTACCTGTTCTTCAAAAACCTGTTTATAAAGCGGATGTTGAAAGCTGATGGATGTTATCCTCAGTGAGTCTGTTCTAGGGGTAGACAAGCGCGATTGCCCATATCCGGCAAGGAAATTATTATACTCAGACAAGGAGCTGTTATTTGAGGGAATAAGTACGATATGCCCGCCATCCCGACTAAAAGCACCCAGGGTATTCTGTAGGGCAAGGGGTATGTTGTTTAATTCGTTTAGAACGATCAGGTTTTGTTCATCGATATCTGTATAGTTTAAATCCGAGAGGCCAACTGCTGTATAATCAAATTCGCTAGCTGTGAAGATCCGTCTCAAATAACCGCTTGCACTATTACCGATCACCATGACTTTGATCCTTGATTTATCGCCAAGGTTGAAATAAAGATAATTATCGTATTCAAGGCCGGTATCCGAGATCTCAACCCTACCATTGATACTTTCTTCTTCCGGTACGCTAAATAGGACGCGAGTTTGATCTGTGCCATCAAAATTAGCTGAGGACTTCGCAATAAGCCTGTCATCATCAAAAAGGGAAACGGGGATATCTTCAATTTCCCCAGTTTTACTCAGGTTCACTCCTAATTCAAGTGTAATTGGATTGGTTGCACTCACATAGAGCGAGTCAATAGTTACGTTACTGGGCTCTTCTGGTTTCAAGTCTACTGCCAAAACCCGTATGTCATCCGGGTAGTCAATTTCCTGATTGGCGAAGCGCTCCTGAAAATCACTAAGCAGAATCAGGTCTTTTTCTTTGCCACTGCCATTTTCAAATAAAGTATTTGCTTTGAGCAGGACTTCATCAATACTCAATTGATGAGGACTGGGTACCAGCTCAAGTAGCGATCCCCGGATATCGCGTATATAGGATCTCGCAAAAGTTCGGGTATTGGTGAACAAGGTCACAGTTTGATCCCGCTCTGCGCCTTTTAATACGGATTGAATCGCATTTTCAAAGAGACTTCCGTCCTCATTCTGAGCTTGCATGCTAAAAGAATCATCCAGGTAGATCACCGTATCTCGCTGAACAAAGGCAGACTCATTTGCTACAAAAGGTTGAGCGAACGCCAGTACCATGGCCGCTATGAGTCCTAATCTTACGAATAAGAGCAACCATTTTTTCAAGCGATTGCTTTTTCGTGATTGGGAGACAACTTTTTGCAACAGCTTTACATTGGTAAAAGGCGTTTTTTTAAAACGTCTAAGCTGAAATAAATGAATAATAATAGGGAGAAGGAGAAGAAGAAGTGCCC
>JAHHLF010000139.1 GCA_018679315.1 Bacteroidia bacterium
AACAACCAATTTATAATTTCCGCTGGGGCTCATGCCTCATGCCCCTGTAGTCTTCCCAAGTTGGGGGCGGATGTTAAGCTTAGCATTATGATGACTGACTTTAAAAGTCAGGGTAATTTCTTTTACAACAGCAATATACTATGCATACATAGTATTTTAAAGCAAAGTCCATTCTCATTGTTTATAGCCCCATAAATCCTTTGCATATAGGCGACTATCACAGTATCAGGGCTTCCTATTTTCCCATCTATAACGCTATAAGCACATTTTATAACACTATCTATAGAAGACCTAAATATGGCTCTATTACGCTGTTTATCAGTTTCTTACGCCAGGATTGAAGTCTGCGGGTGCTTGTTGGGGAATTTGGATCGTTCCAGGAGGACCCGAATCGTTAAAAATTGTCCACTCATTCGAAAAAAACACCGCATTTGGTGAATGAATATCAGGATTTCGTACGGCTTTTCCGTCTTCGAACTCATGATCAGTCCCGGATCCATCCTCTCCAATTACCCCAAATAGGTCAATTAGCTCATCAAATGGGTCTAATAAGGCCAAATTATCATCGCCATTTGAGTCGGCCGGACTGTTAGTTCCGGCGATTGCGTCTGGTGCAAAACCATAAATAGCTTCAAATTCGGGCCCTTTGGCAGCAATAACCAAGGCAGACTTCGCTTGTATTTCCTGGCCGGATAGCTCAAATACGCTCCCCACCTCCAGATTTGCATTTGTATAACGTACCAAACGCCATCCTTCCAGATTAAAGGCTGATTCTCCATTATTATAGAGCTCAAGAAATCTTCCCTCCGCTGCATTATCAGGATCAGCGATCTCTGTGATCAATATCTGATCAGAAGTTTTAGGTTCAATAGGTATAAGGCAACGTTCATTCTTCAATATAATATCCGTTGCTTCCCTGACCTTTATATAGAAGCCCTGTCGGTCTGCCATCAGGATCCCGGTTATTTGCCCATGGGTGTCGGGAATTAGATCCTGATAAAAGTCGGAATAACCACTGGTCAATATCCTCATTTCATTACCTAAACAATCCGTAATGATCCGTTCGGTTTCTTCTTTTTCTATTGCCAGTGTCTTGCCTATTTCATCAAATTCAAATTCAACATTCTCAACACGGATCAAGCTATTTAGCTGGGTTTCCTCAATATGAGTGAGGGATACTATTGCAGGTGCAACTTCAGCCGGGTCACTGCATGCTGCTTTAATATGAGAAGTGAGCTGGTGAAACGGGATGCGGCCAATACTTTGGTTTCCAAATAAGGATTGTACGCTTCCAACTTCACAAAGGCCGTATTTTTTTCGGATCCATAATCCTTTCAGGGAAATGAATAGTCGTGTTCCAACAGGATAGCGCACATATGTATCTCTTTGTTCCATTACTATTTTGATGCCCGTTTGGGGATCACTTAACTCATCCTGCAACCATAGTTCATTGAAAAAGTTTCCCGCTTGATCCGAGGAGATCACCCATCCCTCCACATAGGCCTCATCAGTTATTTGCGATGGTTCTTCCGATGCAAGTGCATTCAGATCTGTCATTTTCCATTTCATGCCGGCTTCTGGTTCACAAGGACGTAATGCATCATTTGAATAGGTATCAGGGACACATTGGAGGAACATGCTGCAGAGCAACACTAGCCATGTTTTAAGAAATACATCAAGATCTTTCATAGACTCACAACCAGATTGAGGAAAAAGCTTCTCCCTTGTCCATACCAATATTTAGGACCAAAAACGGGGTTTGTGCTTAACTGGTCCTGGTATAGCTGACCGTAATTTCCATTTCTCCCCTGTTCGTAGCCACCGGATTGAAACTGAGCGTTAAACAAATTAGAGAAGCTAAAAAATGTGCTGATGTAGGTGTCTTTCCATTTCCAGGATTTGCCCCCAATAAGATTCAATAAATACACCGGGGCCATGGCCTTTTGTTTCAAGAGTGCCCCAACGTTCTCAGGACTTGCCTCCGGGAATTGCGTCCCTGTCTCAGGATCCAAGAGGAAGCTCTCAGTTCGGGTTATAAAGGCAGGCCGTACATATCGCCCGTCTATAAAATTAGCCGTCATACCCATCCACCAATATTTTGGATCGGAATAAGACACTCCTGCAGACAAGGCCACTTCAGGGCCAGATCCAATGTGAAGGTCTGAAATTCCCGCCTTCCCTAAATTCAGTTCTGTACTCAGTACACCCGACCCTTCCGGTAATTCTGCAGGATCGAAGTTTATTTGAAGAGTAGGGTTGTTCTTATACCGGAACGAACCAAGGCTGGCTACCAAGGATAGGGTAACTGCGCTCGAGGGATATATTTCCATTCCGAGCTCTAGTCCTTTGAATTCCTGAGCCATGCCGGTTGAAACTTCCTGCACAAAATCTGAACCGAAACCCGCATCCACATAATATGATTTAATGTCTGTAGTGTTCTGGATCAAATTGTAATAGCCCGACAGCCTGCCTTTAATTTTTGGCATTCGAAAATGATAATTCGCTTCACCGCCATAGATCCGTTCCATATGATCCCCAGGGACAATCCTGTGATGTTCCCTCGGGTTAATGAATACATTTCTTAAAGGTGGTGCCGCATTGCTCAGCAGGGCAATAGCTCCTAATCGGTGTCTCCCGGATAAGTCTACCGATATTCCTACTTTCACTGCCTTAGGTTGATACTCCAGTTCTATTCCCTCTCCGGATGATTCCTCAGGAAATCGTTCGTTCTGAAAGAATCCTTGCCGACTCGCATTTTGCTTGCCAATGCTTGCCGAAATGAAGCCGTCTGCGAGTTGACTTTCATATCCTAGTTTTAGAAAGCCGTGCCATTTCTGTGACTGTATCCCATAGTGATAGTTAATGATATCACCTACTCGCTTTTCGGTAGATCCCAGGCTATTATTACGCGTTTCCGTAAACGGGTCTATATCTTCATGATAGTCTGCCCCCACCATATCATCAAGGTGGGCATAAAAAAGCATATCCTCATTTATAAAAGTGACCCCGGTATCAAGGGTAAGATGATCGCCAATATTGGTGTTAAAGCGAACTCTGCCAGCAAGTCGATCATTCTGGTGCTGATCCGACTGAAGGATATAGGACGCCCTCCCTGCAAGTCTCGGGTTTTGGTTACTTGCCACAAGGAAATCCCAATCTAATTGTCCGCCACTAAGAAAACCTTCCCTCGCCAGGGCTGCCCCCTGATAATCTGCCCCCAATGGGCTGTTCAGGTAATAGCTCGGCAAGTAGCGATAGTACACCGGATCCGGATTTGGCGCATTGAAATACCCCAGCCTGCCTCTTGTTTGATGTGATCGACCCAGCATACCTGACAGGTTTAACTCACTATTTTCACCATTTAATTGATAACTGATATGCAGCATGGGAGCTTTCAAATTTTTAGTATTTGCCGCTCTCTTAGAATCGCCCCAAAACCCCCAACCTGGATTGTAGGTAGATCCTTTTAGCAAAAAAACTTCCTCTGTAACAGCTGTAGACCTGCCGCGTTTATGGTCTACCCATATTCCGGAGATCAATACTTTGTTCTTAGGATCCAAGATCCATTCCAGTCCTGCATTAAAAGAATAGGAATTATAAGGTGCACCCGCCAACCAACCTTCTTTTGCCCATCGTCTTGATCCCGACAAAGCAAAATGGAGGTTTTTTCCTAAAAGCCCGGCGTATGTTGCCATAACCCGATGACTATATGATCGATTTGAATATGAATTGGTAATGCGGAGGCCTTTACGCAGTTCAGAGGGCCACAGGGAGATCTGCCGGCTTCCCTGGAGGCCCCCAAAGCCATAGGTTACCTGGCCCAGACCCAAAGTCACAGATTGGCTTCGGGTTATATCATTAAGTCCGCCCCATTGATTCCAGTCAGGTCTCCCATCAAATAAGGAATTCATCGGGATCCCATTCAAAAAAATATCATTATACCTGGAGTCCAGTCCCCGAACCTTAAAAAAGGTTTGGCCAAAATCAAAAGCTGCCCGGCGTAGAAATATATCCTGATGTGCTTGTAAAAGCCCTAGAATAGCTCCCTCATCCATAGTTATTCCCAGATCGTCCGGACGAAGGATAAGTTGTCCATTTTCTTGTCCTACTGCAAGGCCGCACCAAAGTCCGAATGAAATTAATAGTATTCTCATGGGGCCAAAGTAGTCCTGACATCTGCAAGTCCCATTCATTGCTGGGCTATAGGTTTACCAACAAAACACCTTTGTAACTCTTTAAATGAAACACGTTCTCCTCTTCTCCATAATTTGGTTTAGCTGCTTTGGTTGTGGCCGATGTCAGCAAGTATTCGAAGTCCGTACTATTGCCTTCTACAACCTTGAAAATTTGTTTGATACAGTGAATGATACAACGCATTATGACGATGACAGAACGGCTAGTGGTAGTGGCAGATGGACTAAGGAGCGCTATACCCGGAAACTTGAAAATCTGGCCAAAGTGATTTCCGGTCTTGGCGGGTCTCGTAGAGCGGCACATCCGGATATCCTTGGCGTATGTGAGGTAGAGAATCGGGAGGTTCTTCAGGATCTCATCGAGCAACCCCTTCTCCAGTCGGCAAATTATGCATATATACATGCCGACTCACCCGATGAACGAGGTATCGATGTAGCCTTAATTTACGATCAGGAACATTTTATTCCTACTACGTATCACTTTCAAAAAGTACGGCTTTATGATGAGCGGTTTCATCGTGATAAAACGAGAGATCAATTAATCGTTGTCGGTTATTTGGACGGTGAAGAAATGGGTTACATCGTGAATCACTGGCCTTCCAGGCGAGGGGGTACACAAAAAAGTGAAGCGAACAGGATCCGAGCGGCCCTGGTCACACGACAGCTCATGGATTCGCTGCGTCACGAACACCCGGAAATGCCCGTAATTATAATGGGTGATTTTAATGATAACCCTGATAACAAAAGTATCAAGCAAGTGCTCCAAACTCTTTCAGTAAAAGACTCCATTGGCGAATACCAATTATTCAACCCAATGGAAAAATTATACGCCAGGGGATATGGTACTATAGGATATCGGGATCGATGGAGTCTTTTTGATCAATTTTTACTCAATAGGCATGCAGTACGAAGTCGGCCCGGGCGATTCATTTTTTGGAAATCAGGGATCTATGCTCCGCCATATCTTGTCCGATCCACAGGTCGATATCGGGGGTATCCCAAAAGTACTTATGTGGCAGGAAAATACAGCGGAGGATATAGTGATCATTTTCCGGTCTATATCCACCTGATAAGGCAAGTAGATTAATTAAACCATTGTGTCCAGGGGATCCTGCTTAGAATTAGAACCAATCCTATGCCATAAAATATAGCAATGCTCTTGAATTTTTTAGCCCCTTCCATGAATTTCTTATGTCGCGACCAGCCAATTGTTATTAATACAATGGCAATGATATTTATAAAGGGATGTTCAACTGCAAGAAGGCGTGCAGCCGAATTCATTCCTCCCATACCCAATTCCTGAATAGCCTTCAGGCCGCTGGTGGAAGTGAAAAAGACAAGCAATCCCAAAACCAATTGCAGATGTGCGAGAATCAAGGTAAATAAACTAATGCGATAGTCTTTCTCCAGGGTAAAGATCTTGTTGCCAACTAAACCAAGAACAGCATTAGCAACGGCAATAAAAAGCATGGCCAATACGATATATGCCAAATACGAATGTGCGGTAGATAGGATTTCCATTTAGGTTGAATTTAGATATTAAATGTACATTTTTTAAATAAAAAACCCTGTAGTATGAACTACAGGGTTTGGTTTACTTGGTGGTTATTCTTAGTTAAAAATATAACGTAAGC
>JAHHLF010000304.1 GCA_018679315.1 Bacteroidia bacterium
ATCCTGAGGTACTTATCCTGGATGAACCTACCACCGGGCTCGATCCAAATCAATTGATCGAAATAAGGAAACTCATCCGAGAGATCGGTAAGGATAAGACTATCTTATTATCTACCCATATCTTAAAAGAAGTGGAAGCCGTTTGCGATCGGGTGATCATCATAAACAACGGAAAATTGGTAGCAGATTCTTCTCTGCAAGCCCTCAGGGAACAACAGGAACAGCGCATCGAAGTTGAATTTGACTACCGTGTGGAAGACGTCTTACTGCAGAAGCTTCCCCAGGTGTTCTCCGTTAAGAACATTGAAGGCTTTGTCTACGAACTAAGTTTCGATTCTGAGAAGGATATGCGTCCGGCTGTCTTTGATTTTGCCCATGACAATCAGTTAAAGATCCTTCAATTGAACAGAAAGAACATTTCTTTAGAGCACTTATTCACTGATCTAACCCGTTAGGATACTACCAAACCCTTTTGTCGCAATAAGATCCGCAACATCATGGGCCCCAGGATAAGGTAGATCAATGCCGTATACAATCCCGGAAAGTAAGCCCCCTGCCATAAGGCTAAGAGACAATGAAAGACTGCATTAGCCACAGTGCCTACAAGAATGAAGAAAAGAGGGATCAGCATGAATTGCTTTTTCTTACCATATATGGCTAACGCGCCAAGGATAAAAATAGAATAAGCCACCATGTTAAAGGTTATAAACGCGTCCCGGTCTACCGGCGCAAAATCAAATAGTATAGGTAATTTCTCGTATAACTTACCATGGTACTCTTCAAGAAAATGCAAGAACTGAACAGATAGGGCGATCAGGTACAAGGGTAACAATTTACCTGGTTCCGGGAATTGCTCTGGTTGTATCAGCGCATAAAAAAACAAGAGTGTTATTAGAATGCCACAGATAAAGATCCATTTGACCAAAATAGAAGGAGCACCAAACCAAATTCCAACTATGCCTATAAAGGCTAAAAGGACCGGTGTAATTTTCTGTAGATCGATCTGCATATAACAGTCTTGATTATTCGCTTAGCAAAATATGAGTAACCTCATCTAAAGCGTCCTGCACTTTGGGGTCTGTGCAATTGATCAGAATGGAGACCACTGCCTTTTCTTCGGGATAGATATAGAAATTGCTATAGCCCCCTACACCATTTCCCGTATGTCCCATTCGTTTGCGTCCCTGATGATCTTCAGTTACTTCCCATCCCAGGCCATAGTGCGTATTCTCACCATTAATATTCCCCGCCTGCCAAAGTGCTTGCCAGGTGGCGCTATCCAGAAGTCTTTGCTCAAGACATGCCTGACCGAAGCGGGCGAGGTCATCCGAGGTGGTCAAGAATCCACCGCCGGCTAACTTATACCTGTTGTTCACTGCCGAAGCGATCTTAAACCCTCCTCCATAGCGCGTATAGAATTTGGCTATGCGATCATCTTTTTCATCCGGTATTTCCGGCCGTGTATTTCGCATTCCCAGTGGTTTTAGTACTTCCTTCTCCACCAAAGCGTCAAAAGGAACACCGCTTACTTCCTGTATGGCAAGCGACAGCATCACCCAGTCATAACTATTGTAGTAATAGCCCGAATCCGGTTTAAAAAGTAAGTCGTCTTCCTTAAAAATATCCAGACTATCCTTTATGCTCAGCGGTTCGTTTAATGCGTATTCTTTTCCCTTATAGCCCCTGATACCGGCGGTATGCCGGGCCAGCTGACGTATAGTAAAATCGTATTCCTTCTTTGGAAAATAGGGTACATAGGTATAAAAGGAGGCATCGGCATCGATCTCGGCAGACTGTATCATCTTTCCCAATACCATGGCTGCGATCGGTTTAGAAGCACTGGCTGCACGGCAGAGCGTCTTTTTGGGGTCCATCAAGCTAACTTGTGCCATATCTGCATAGCCATAGCCTTTTTGGAAAAAAATTTGCCCCTCCTTCAAAACGGTAAGCGCAAGACCAGGTACTTTATTAAAATGTACCAGATCTGATAAAATCTTATCGGCAGCTTCAAGGCCTTTTAATGGAACCTCTTCCGATTCCCCTTTGACCCATTGTACCAATTGATCCCAAACTGAAGACATAGCTCAATCCTTAAATATCAATTTCCCCTTATATAAAATAGCAATATCTACGGAATCGGGGCGATTATAGCTGATAACATCTCCTGTACCCCGAATAACCCCGCTAAGTGAGTTCTGCGGCCGGATCAAAATATCATTGGTCCCACGGTGATTCAGGGTAATATGATCGACTACCAGGCCATCAGCTTCTATTCGCGAATCCCCAGCCGCCACCGTAACAGCAAATTCCTGAGAAACACCTCTTAATGAATAGTAGGCAATACCGTTGGCCACAATCGCAACCCTGGAAGCATTCACCTCAAGATCAAAGGAGCCATCCGTTGTTTCCGTTTCCGGGTTGTTGAAACTTTCAGATATCAATCGAAGCTCATCAACAGCTAATATACCTTCGGAACGGATCGGGAAACCTGTACTGCTGCGTATCTCGAATAGGTCGGGCGTAGTTATATAGAATTTGGTCTTCCCATAAGATCTCAAGAGGTTACACCCGTTCTCATTTCTTAGTATTAATCTGTCATTAACTACTTCAGCAGAGATCTCATCCCGAAGGTTCTCTCCGGTTTCAAGTCGCACGTTTTGTGCCGGGCCGGTCCGCAGGATCAACTCAATATTTTCAAATACCGTAATGCTGTTAAATTCCGAAACGGGGATCTCTTCACTGATCGGGTCACCGGATGTTTGAAAGCAATCAGGTGCATTTTCGCTGCTACAGGATAGCAGCCAGGCAGATGCCAGGAAGGCAATCCATACTGATAGCTTGTATGTCCATTGTACCTTCTTCATAAGCGTATTCCTATTCCTAATTCCACGGCTTCAGCCTTAGCTGCATGAGATTTCAGGGTCAATGCCGCATACCAGCTGGAGTTAAAATAGCGCTTTAAACCTATGCGGTTGTAAGTTTTCCCCTCAAAATCGAAGGGGTAGTACACATAGTAGCCGAATTGCGTTAGAACACTTAGCTTGTTAATAAATAGCTCGTGACCCACAAAGAGTCCGACACGTTTGAAGTCGGCATCCGCTCTTACATTGTTTTCAGGAAAGGCGATCGATTGAAATTGAATGAGTTCTTTCAGGAAATTGGAGAAAAATACCTCTCCACCAAGTTGTATGGCACTCTTCCTGCCCAATCGCTTATCGGCATAAGCCGAAAAAATATAAAATGGGAATTGACCTGAATTCACAATATCACTTTCATTTATTCCGGAACGAAAAGCAAGGTTCACTTTTATATTTTCCCTGATCTTTGGCAGCGAGTCTATCCGAATCCGTTCAGGCTCTGGTTCCGATGATAAGGCATAGATCAAGCCCAAATTAAAGGCGAAGGTATTGGTAGACGTATTAGGCGCCTTTACATTCGCATTAGAGTAATGAACTAAGGTGATACCGCCCTTAACCCCTATTCTATCTAGTATTTTCTCTTTTTGATAGTTCAACATCAGATGCGTAGTACTCAGCAGATGTGACCCGTATGCATTTCCCCTGAAATTGGTTACCCTGTCGTAGGGATTCGTATTATAGGCTATCCCCTGGGCGATCCTGAGCTGTACCTGCCTTCTGAGTAAATAGAAATTAAAGTGTGCATAGAGACCGATATGATGACCCAGTGTTTCATTATTCATATCCTGGTAGACTAAAGAAATGCCTGTATCCGGATAATTATACCCTTGTTGCCAGGCCTCATTGCCAAAAGTCTTCTTATTTAAGGACAGGGTAAATCCAGCCGGGTGTGCAGTGATCAAATGAGAAATATCCGGATTGTGTTTCAGGATCGAACCGGCATAGATATTGAAGTCGAGCGTATACTGACCTTCCGGGGAGGATTGACCACAAAGTCCAATTGACCATGCTAAAGCTACGATGAGGCAAGCGCTACACTTCATGCTTTGTAAAAGTAGGAATTTTAGGCGCGCAGTAGCTGCGGAGCTTTCTTTAGATCTTTTCAAAAAACGCCTTCAGCTATGGCCTTGATATTGGTAGACTTTCCCATAGAATAGTAATGAAGTACCGGGACGCCGGCAGCTTTCAGTTCTTTAGACTGCTCAATTGCCCATTCGATACCAACCTGTCTAACTTCTTTATTGTTTTTACATGCCTCCACGGCATCGATCAGGTCTTGAGGTATATCGATCCGAAAAACCTGTGGGAGTAAATGAAGGTGTTTTTTAATGGCAATAGGTTTGATCCCGGGAATAATGGGTACATGAATATCCATATTTCTTGCGGCTTCTACGAATTCAAAATATTTTTTATTGTCGAAGAACATTTGGGTCACTACATAATCGGCTCCCAGATCAATTTTATGTTTGAGCCATTTCAGATCTGAATGGAGCGACGGGGCTTCCATGTGCTTTTCCGGATAGCCGGCAACACCTATACAAAAATCAGCACAGTCGTCAGATTCAATTACCTCATGAAGGTATTTTCCTTTATTTAAATCCTTGATCTGTTCTACCAGATCAGAAGCAAACAAGTGTCCGCCTTCAGAAGGGGTAAAATATTTTTCCTCCTTCATTGCATCACCTCGCAAGGCCATAATATTATCTATTCCCAGGTAGTGGCAGTCTACCAGCAGGTACTCGGTTTCTTCTTTAGTGAATCCGCCACAGAGTACATGAGGTATAGTATCTACATTGTACTTGTGTTTTATAGAAGCACAAATGCCCACTGTCCCTGGCCTCATACGGGTAAGTCGCTTGTCTAACAATCCATCTTTATCTATGTATACATATTCTTCCCGCGAAGTTGTCACATCAATAAAAGGCGGCTTGAACTCCATAAGCGGATCAATATTGTCATACAATTCCTGGATATTCCTACCTTTTACCGGCGGGATGATCTCGAAGGAGAAGAGGGTTTTGTTGTTGGAGTTTATTATATGTTCGGTGACTTTCATGAAATGTGCTGGTTCTTAGTTCTTGGTTCTTAGTTCTTAGTTCTTAGTTCTTAGTTCTTAGTTCTTAGTTCTTAGTTCTTAGTTCTTAGGAGCCAAGTCAATTCATAGTAAATGCTAATCATTACTATATCCCGAATTGAGGCGTTTTTTAAAATAATTTATAAATCCGTGCAACAATTTTTTACATTCTTCCAGGTCGCTATTTAATTCTTCAAATACATCCTGCCCGATCAGATCAAGGTCAAGAGAAATAATTAAATGTGTCTCCAATTCATATATTGATCCCCTTGATATGTATAAAAATCTCAATGTGTCTTTATTTGATCTTCGTCCACAACCCTCTGCTATATTTGCCGGTATCGATACAGCACAGCGTCTGATCTGACTTGTCAATCCAAATCTGTCCTCTTTGGGGAATTCCCTGGTTTTTATATACATTTTGGATGCAAGTGCTTTAGAAAACCGCCAGACATCCAGCTTTTTGTAATCCATATTAAGCTATTATCAATGCTTCTAAATCTACTTATCATCCCTGCATCTACATTTCAATGCAACCATGTTCACAGCGTCCATTTACCCGGAACTAAGAACCATCAACTATGAACTATCAACCAGATTCGGCCCCAACCACTTCCTGGCTTCTTCCAAAGGAATTCCTTTTCGGCTGGTATACTCTTTTAGCTGATCTTCCTTGATCTTTCCCAATCCAAAATATTTCGATTCCGGGTGGGCAAAATAATAGCCACTTACACTTGCGGCCGGCCACATGGCTAGACTTTCCGTAAGCTTTACCCCGATTTTTTTCTCCACATCCAAGACTTCCCAGATGGTTTGTTTTTCTAAATGGTCCGGACAGGCAGGATAGCCCGGTGCCGGGCGGATACCGGTATATGATTCTTTAATTAATTCCTCATTATTCAAGTTTTCATCTGATGCATATCCCCAATGCTCTGTTCGAACCTGCTTATGCAAATACTCGGCAGACGCTTCTGCCAGTCGGTCTGCAAGGGCTTTGATCAAAATAGCATTATAATCATCCAGGGCCTCATTGAATTCGGCTGCTTTTTCATCGGCACCAAAGCCTGCACTCACGCAAAAACAACCCATATAATCCTGGATGCCGCTTGCTTTGGGTGCAATAAAATCTGCCAGGGCAAGATTGGGAACTCCCGCTTTCTTCTTGCCTTGTTGCCTCAAGGTTCTGAATATAGCCTTCCCTTCTTCTGTTTTCAACTCAATATCATCCCCTATACTATTCGCCGAGAAAAGGCCAAAGATGGCTTTAAGCTGCAACCAGCTTTCTGCAGAGATCTTGTTAAGCATCTTTTGCGCATCTGAAAAAAGTTCTTGCGCCTGCTTCCCTACCAGCTTGTCTTCCAGTATATTCGGGTACCTGCCATGCAGATCCCAGCTTCTGAAAAAAGGCGACCAGTCGATGTACGGAATGACCTTCTCAATATCCAGATCTGCCAGTACCTGTACCCCTAATTCATTGGGCTTTCTAATAGTATTCTCATTCCAGTCAAGCTGTAATTTATTTGCTACTGCATCTGTATAGCTCAAATATTCTTTTTTAACGGCCCTCGCTAGAAATTTCTCTCTAAAATTTTCGTAGTCCGATTTAAGTCCGGCTTTATAGGCCGCTGATTCATCGTCTTTCATGAGTTCTCCCACTACGGTCACCGCTCTTGAAGCATCATTAACATGGACGACTGCAGAAACATATTCCGGATCTATCTTAACGGCCGTATGGGCCTTGCTCGTTGTAGCGCCTCCTATGAGTATTGGGATATCAAACTCCTGGCGCTGCATCTCTTTAGCAAGGAAAACCATCTCGTCCAGAGAAGGTGTAATAAGCCCACTTAAGCCCACCATGTCTACCTGTTCTTCCCTTGCTGCTGCTAAGATCTTTTCCGGAGGCACCATCACACCCAGATCTACGATCTCGTAATTATTACAGGCAAGAACAACGCTGACAATGTTTTTTCCAATATCATGCACATCGCCTTTTACGGTAGCCAACAAAATCTTTCCGGCACTTCCCGAAGCATTATTGGCTTTCGAATCCTCAATAAAAGGGGTGAGATAGGCCACAGCTTTTTTCATGACCCGGGCGGATTTTACCACCTGCGGAAGGAACATTTTGCCACTGCCAAACAGATCACCGACTACATTCATACCTGTCATCAGATGCCCTTCAATTACCTCAATTGGTTGGTCTACAGCCTGTCTGGCTTCTTCTACATCGGCTACAATGTATTTGTCAATGCCTTTTACCAAGGCTCGGGTGATCCTGTCTTGCAGCGTTTCTTCGCGCCACGCCTCACTGACTGCTTCTCTTTTCCGACTTCCCTGAACCGATTCCGCCAATTCCAGCAGGCGTTCCGTAGCATCTTCCCTTCTGTTCAAAATAACATCTTCCACATGCTCCAACAGTTCCGTAGGGATATCGTCATAGATCTCCAGCATGGCCGGATTAACGATACCGATGTTCATACCTGCCTGGATGGCATGGTAGAGAAAGACAGAGTGCATAGCTTCCCTTACGGTATCATTTCCCCGAAAACTGAAAGAAACATTGCTCACACCGCCACTGACGCTGCAATGCGGGAGATTATTTTTTACCCAACGCGTACCTTCAATAAAATCTACGGCATTGTTCTTATGCTCGTCCATCCCTGTTGCCACAGGAAAAACATTCAAGTCGAATATGATATCCTCGGGGGGAAATTTTACCTTGTTCACCAGGATGTCGTAAGAGCGTTTTGCGATCTCGATGCGCCTTTCCAGGGAATCTGCCTGTCCTACTTCATCAAAGGCCATCACGATCACGGCAGCCCCATAACGTCTTATACTTTTTGCCTGCCTGATAAATTCTTCTTCTCCTTCTTTCAGACTAATGGAATTGACTACGCATTTGCCCTGAACTACCTGAAGTCCGGCCTCAATGATCTCCCATTTAGAACTGTCGATCATAATGGGCACCCGTGCAATATCCGGTTCCGCCACCAGTAAGTGCAGGAAACGCACCATGGCTTTTTTACCGTCGATCAGGCCATCATCCATATTTACATCTATGATCTGGGCACCTCCCTCGACCTGATGCCTGGCTACTTCCAGGGCCTCTGTATATTTTTGTTCCTTGATGAGTCGGAGGAATTTCCTGGATCCGGCGACATTCGTTCGCTCACCTACATTGATGAAATTACTATCCGGGCGTACGACCAATGGCTCGAGTCCGCTTAACTTGAGATAGCGTCCGGAGTCTTGTGTTTTTATATCAGCAGCCGACGTACTCATACGGTTTGTGCTAGCGGTCTGGGTTGAAACTGGGCAGCGACTTCAGCAATGGCTTTTATATGATCAGGTGTTGTTCCGCAGCATCCCCCTATGATGTTCACCAATCCTTTTTCCATAAATACTTTGATCTGCGCTGCCATTTGTTCCGGTGTTTCATCGTACTCACCAAAGGCATTTGGAAGGCCTGCATTCGGATGTGCAGAAATGGCAGAATCGGATCTCCTGGCAAGCACCTCCAAATAAGGTTGTAATTGTTTGGCTCCCAGAGCACAATTAAAGCCTATGGATAACAAGGGGATGTGAGAGACAGAAATAAGAAAAGCTTCGGCTGTTTGTCCGGATAGGGTCCGGCCGGAGGCATCGGTGATCGTTCCGCTAACCATAATCGGGACGTCTATTCCTCTTTCTTCCTTGACTTCTTCTATGGCATAGAGGGCAGCTTTTGCATTTAAGGTGTCAAAAATGGTTTCCACCATAAGGATATCTGCCCCTCCATCGAGTAAGCCTTCTGCCTGTTCCTTGTAAGATACGCGTAGCTCTTCAAAACTAACCCCGCGAAATCCGGGATCTTCGACATCTGGGGACAAGCTGGCGGTCTTGTTTGTAGGCCCCATGCTTCCGGCCACAAAACGCGGTTTGTCAGGTGTTGTTTTGGAAATATTGTCCGCCGCTTCCCTGGCTACTTTGGCCGCTGCCAGGTTTATCTCATAGGCCAGCTCTTCCATTTTATAATCGGCCATGGCAATGCGAGTCCCTGAAAACGTATTTGTTTCTATAATATCTGCCCCTGCTTTCAGGTAGGCTTCGTGGACCTTCCGCAAGGCTTCGGGTTGCGTAATGGAAAGCAGGTCGTTATTCCCCTTTAGGGAAACTGGCCAATCGGCAAAACGATCGCCGCGAAAATCTGCTTCTTCAAATCCATATTGCTGAAGCATGGTGCCCATGGCACCATCCAAAACAAGTATGCGTTCGCTAAGACTCTTAAAAACATTTGCCATTATCCTGTATTATACCAAAGTGTTTAGCCTGTTGTCAAAAACGAGACTATATGCTATCAAAAAATTAAGGAAAGTGAGAAGACTCACTGATCGTTATCTATTCCGCCATTTATGCGGATAGAAGGTAGCACCTACTTCAGAGTTGAAGGGTTGCTAAGGTTTCACAGGGTCTATTCCCTCCACCTTTCTTGATAACATGACATTCTGGTAATGAACTCCTACAAAGAAACATTAGATATCCTTGTTATCCAAATAAAACAGTACCGGTCTAAACATGAAGGCCACACTCGCGGTTTGAGAGGACTTTCGTAGGATCAAAATACCTATGCTCATTTGGGAGGTTAAATTCTGCCAGGTAGCGATCCAGCTCCCGGTCACTCCATCGATAAAAAGGACAGACTTTTGCTATCCCATTCTTATCTAAATTAAAGGTCTCAAGAGAATCTCGAAAGGCAGTCTGACCCTGGCGCAAATTTGTAAACCATACATCAGGTTGATAGGCATTCATAGCCCGTCGAAAAGGTTCCAGTTTTACCTGCTCCGTGAATAGGCTATGCCGCGGGTCTTCTATTGTTGGTATGCCCATGACGGCTTCTCGGTGCGCCGAGGATTGTTGAGGTACGAAGGTATCGAGGTTTAAGTTGAGCAAATCTTGTAAGACAGCGATATGCCGATAGGTTTCAACTGTATTATATCCCGTATCGCACCAGATGACCGGGATATCCGCCTTAACACGTGTCACTGCATAAAGGATGGCCACTTCATAAGGTCTGAAATTGGTTGTAATAACCGGATTTTTTGCATGTTGCAGCGCTGAATTAATGATTTCTTCAGGCTGAGCATTGGCCAAATTCCGATTCAAATTGTCTAGTTGCTTTTGTTGGATCATAACACTACTTTATTTATCCTATAGGTTAACTAGGAAAAGCAAAGCTACTATAATAATTGATTTATCAAAGGAAATTATTCCGGGACTGTAATACGAATGATATCCGCAAGGGTATTGTTTCTGTAGACATCCAACGCACTGTCACGAACCTGGATCATCAAATGATGTACAGAACAAGTAGCTTCATCCGGGCAGTCGTCACAGGTTTCGTAATAGTTAAGACTTACGCAGGGCACCATGGCGATAGGACCTTCGAGGACGCGCATAATAGCGGTCATTGGAATCTCAGAAGCAGGCCGTATCATATAATATCCCCCACCCTTCCCTTTTTTTGAACCGAGAAAGCCGTTCTTTTTTAATGTGAGAAGAATGCTCTCAAGGAATTTGCGTGAAATATTTTCGGCCTCAGCAATTTCCTGAATTTGAATAGGGGCATTTTCTTCATGCAACGCAAGATAGGCGAGCGCTTTTAATCCATACTTCGTCTTCTTAGAAAGCATGGTACTAAGATATCTTTTTTTAGTGAGTTTCTTAGGCTTAGGCCCTTAATGCCTGATCGATGTCTGCTATAATATCAGCCACGAATTCCAGGCCTACCGAGATGCGAACCAAGCCATCTGTGATCCCGGATTCTGCCCGGTCTTCCGAACTCAATTTACTATGGGTGGTAGAAGCCGGATGGGTCACAATTGTGCGTGTATCACCCAAATTGGCCGAAAGCGAAAGCCATTCAATACTATCAAAGAACTTTCTGCCAGCTTCCAGTCCGCCTTTTACATCAAAGGCTACGACAGAACCCCCGGCTTTCATCTGTTGCTTGGCTATTTCCTTTGCCGGATGTGAAGGCAGGAAGGGATATTTAACCCAATTCACCTTATCATGCGATTCAAGGAATTCCGCTACGGCTAGTGCATTTTCACAGTGCTTATCGACCCGCACAGCCAGTGTTTCCAAGCTTTTAGACAAGACCCAGGCATTGAATGGTGAAAGGGCCGGGCCTGTTATACGCGCAAATCGATAGATCTTTTCGACCAGGTCGGCACTGCCAACTGTGATGCCGGCCAATACACGACCCTGACCATCCATAAGTTTTGTCCCTGAGTGAATAACCAGGTCTGCCCCAAACTTAATAGGTTGCTGCAGATAAGGCGTTGCAAAACAGTTGTCGATCAGCAGTAAACAATTGTGTGCTTTGGCCAGCTCCCCCAAACGTTTCAGGTCGAGGATATCCACCGCCGGATTGGTCGGAGACTCAGCGTAGATGATCTTAGTATTAGGCTGTATCAGGTCTGGAATGGACTCGATCTCATCTATTTTAAAATAGGAGTGACTAATATTCCATTTTGGAAAAATCTGAGTGAACAGGGTGTGGGTGGATCCAAAGACACTGCGACAAGACACAACATGATCTCCGCTTTCCAATAAAGCAGCAAAAGTTGAAAATACAGCTGCCATGCCCGAGGCAAAGGCAAAACCCGCTTCGGCGCCTTCCATCTGGCAAACTTTTTCAATAAACTCAGAAGTGTTGGGATTGGAATAGCGCGAATAGATATTCCTTTCTTTTTCTTCGGCAAATGAAGCGCGCATGTCCTCGGCATCTTCAAAGACATAACTCGAAGTAAGATACATTGGATTTGAATGTTCCAGAAATTGGGTCCGGGGTATTTGGGTGCGAATAGTTTTAGTCCGAATATTTTTCTTCTCGCTCATGATCTAGTGTGTTGTTTATTCTTCCCCGTGTTTTCCGAGGCTTTTTAAAAAGCAAGTACAGAAGTTCAGCCAATTGTTCGAATTCGATCAGGAAGGAATCATGTCCGTATTTTGAATTGATCTCTCCATAGGTAACCACACAGTCGGCATTGGCCAATTCATTAAATGTTTCCCTATTCTCTTTTATCGTAAAGAAAAGATCTGAATTCACTCCGATAATATGGATATTGATCTGACTCTTCTTAATGGCTTCAAAACCTTCGGGCCCATCACGACCGATATCGATTGTCTTTAGTAATTGATTATTCAGCTTGTAAGCTTCCAGGCTAAAACGATCCCGCAACTTATTGCCATGGTGTAATAACCAGCTCTCTACATTAAAAATACCTAGGTCCTCATTTATAGTACGCTCAAAGCGATCGCGGAAAGATGCAGGCGTACGGTAACACAGCATGGCATGCAAGCGGGCATCGTGAACCGGATCCTTTGAATTATTCAAGATCTGTTCCTGTACTCGGCAATTGGCGATAAGCCAGTCTGTCGACCGCCAATCGGCAGCTATGGGTATGAGATGTTCGGTTATTTCCGGGTTCAAAGCAGCCATTTCCCAGCCGATACCGCCTCCCAATGAGCCTCCTATGATAGCAAATACCTGAGATATTCCCAAAGCCTCTAATCCTTTAAGGAATATTCGCGCTGTATCCTGTGCTACAAAATCCAGATAATTCTCTATATAGGTCCCATCATATCCATTTCCCGGAATATTAAAGGCCAGCACTGTATAGTGATCTGTATTAATACACTTGCCTTTACCGATGAGCTCAATCCACCATCCATGCTCACCGGCAACATTAGAGTTACCGGTGAGGGCATGGTTCACTAGAATGATCGGTGCGGTATGTAAGGCCCGGCCAAACACCTCATAGGTTAGAGGTAAATGATACCGTGCCCCGCTTCTAGTAATAATGGGATCTATTTGAACTTTTTTCAGCATGCTATTCAAAATTTAGACTATGCAGTCACTTTCCGTTTTATGGTTTTGAAAGCCTGAACCAAATCATTTTTGAGATCTTCCAGGTTTTCCAATCCCAGTGACAGACGGATCAGATCTTTACTTACACCAGTTTCCAATTGCGCTTCATCACTTAACTGCTGATGCGTAGTACTGGCAGGATGGATAATTAGGGATTTGGTATCACCAATATTCGCCAGCAAGGAAAACAATTGTGTTTCATCGGCTATTTTCTTTGCTGAATCAAATCCTCCTTTAACCCCAAAAGTGACCAGGCTGCTTTGCCCGTTCGGTAAATACTTTTGAGCCAGGTCATAGAAGGGAGAAGTTGAAAGTCCGGGATAATTTACCCAGGTCACCTCTTCCCTTGTTGCCAGCCATTTAGCCAGTTCCAGGGCATTTTCGCTTTGTTTCTTTATCCGTACTTCAAGTGTTTCGAGCCCCTGGAGGATTTGGAAAGCATTAAACGGACTCAGACAGGCCCCGTGATCTCGCAAACCTTCAACTCGCACCTTGGCTATAAATGCAGCCGGACCTAATGCTTCATGATACACTAATCCATGGTAGCCTGGTGAAGGTTCCGTGAACTCCGGAAACTTACCATTGGCCCACTCAAAAGTACCTGCATCGATGATGGCTCCGCCTAATGCCGTGCCATTACCATTGATATATTTTGTCAAGGAATGAATTACAATATTTGCCCCGTAATCAATTGGATTCAGCAGGGCCGGAGAGGCCACCGTGTTATCTACAATAAAAGGAACGCGTGCTCTCTTTGCCTGGGCTGAAATAGCCTCAAGATCGAGCACATCCAGTTTAGGATTACCGAGAGATTCCACAAAGATGGCGCGTGTATTCTGCTGCACGGCCTTACTGAAGTTTTCCGGATCCGAGGGATCTACAAATGTGGTTGTAATCCCTAAACGCGGTAATGTGACATTCAGCAAATTATACGTGCCCCCATAAAGGCTGTTCGAGGAGACGATATGGTCTCCACTGCGGAGCAATACCAACAAGGCAGTATTTAAAGCCGCTGTACCGGAAGAAGTGACTACTGAGGCTATACCGCCTTCCAAAGCAGCAAGCCGCTGTTCCAGGATATCATTTGTCGGATTGTTGATCCGTGTATAGATATTCCCGAATTCGGCCAATGAGAATAAATTGGCCGCATGATCAGAATTGTCAAATACATATGCCGTACTCTGATAAATTGGAATGGCACGGGTTCCTCCGTGCTTTTTCGTGTCGTGACCTGCATGTAATGCCTGGGTCGAGAATTTTTGATCGCTCATGATTTTAAATTTTTTATTTAATAATAGTTCAATAAAAAATCCAAACCCACCGGCTACAACCGGTTTCGAAATCAAAAAGTTAAAAAGAAGGAAAAGCTAAATGTATTAGCTGTTGTTATCTCCCCACGCCATTTATTAAAATGTGTGATTAGAATGTAGCACCTTCTTGGCAAAAGTGGCCAAGGGTTGCTAAGGCTTCACAGGGTCTAATCCCTCCACCTTTCTTGATAACTATTCAATACGTGTTTGAACTTTGAAGCAACAAATATAGGCAGTCATTTATTTCTACCAAGTATTTTTAATACTTCTTTACAAATTAAATGCCTGTTTAACAGCATCTACGCGGTCGAGCTTTTCCCATGTAAAGAGCTCCACTTCTTTCTCGATCCTGCCATTATACGGCGATTCAAATATTTTGGTCACCTTCCTGGGTTCCTTTCCCATATGGCCATAGGCCGCAGTCTCCCGATAAATGGGTTGCCGTAATTTTAAACGGGATTCAATAGCAAACGGACGCATATCAAAGAGTTCGGCCACTTTCCTTGCGATCTCACCATCACTCATAGCTACCTTAGCTGTCCCATAGGTTTCTACATTTATAGAAGTCGGCTCCACTACCCCAATAGCATAACTTACCTGGACCAGGATCTCGCTGGCCACTCCGGCTGCTACCAGGTTTTTTGCTGCGTGGCGGGCCGCATATGCCCCAGACCTGTCTACTTTGCTCGGGTCCTTGCCACTAAATGCACCTCCTCCATGCGCTCCTTTACCCCCGTATGTATCTACAATGATCTTACGTCCGGTAAGGCCGGTATCTCCATGAGGACCTCCTATCACAAATTTACCTGTCGGGTTGATATGGTATTTGATATCCTCATCAAATAATTCCTGTATCTTTTCTGGAAGTTGGGCGATCACCCTTGGCATTAATATTTTCTTTATATCAAATTGGATCTTTTCCAACATGGCATCATCACTGGCGGCAAAATCATCGTGTTGGGTAGATACCACAATGGTATCAATACGCTGTGGCACATTGTCTTCTGAATACTCCAGTGTAACCTGGGCTTTTGCATCCGGGCGCAGATAGGTGATCTGGTCATTTTCCTTGCGAATTGCTGCCAATTCCTGGAGTATGCGATGGGATATATCCAGGGCCAGCGGCATATAGTTTTCCGTTTCATTAGTGGCATAGCCGAACATCATCCCCTGATCTCCAGCACCTTGCTCCTCTTTAATACCCCGATCTACTCCCTGATTGATATCGGGAGACTGTTCATGAATAAGGGAGATGACCCCACAAGATTCGCCACTAAACTGGTATTCTCCCTTGGTATAGCCGATCTCGTTTATCACATCACGGGCGATCTGCTGCAGATCCACATAGGTGTTGCTATTGACCTCCCCTGCCAGGATCACCTGACCTGTCGTGACCATTGTTTCACAAGCTACCTTGCTCTCTGCATCAAAAGCCAAAAAATTATCCAATAAGGCATCACTGATCTGATCCGCGATCTTATCCGGATGTCCTTCACTGACAGATTCGGATGTAAATAAATATGACATACATACTATGTTACGAGATGGATTTGGTATTGCGGTGAAAACAAGATCTGTGAAGATACTGCTTTAGCATTTTTTGTAAACCGTTTCCGATTACCAGAGGTTGCAATCAGTCAAATCCATCCTCAAATACAGAAGTCAAAGATACAAATTCAGTAATGATTTATAAATATCCTTCTAACTGTCGTTACTCTCTTTCCTTTCCCCGTATTTTTTTTCTCGGCTTGGGAAACCTTTGTATATTGTGTCCTGCTTAAAATTTAGCACTAACCATAAAATTGTTGACCTAATGCACATTGCCGTTGCCGGAAATATCGGGGCAGGAAAGACCACATTAACTAAACTCCTATCCAAACATTATAAATGGGATGCCCATTATGAAGATGTTGTGGATAATCCTTACCTGGATGATTTCTATACCCAAATGGAACGCTGGAGTTTTAATCTGCAGATCTATTTCTTGAATAGCCGGTACCGACAGATATTAGCCATTCGTGAAAGCGGGAAAGATGTGATCCAGGATCGGACCATTTATGAAGATGCACACATATTTGCCCCAAACCTTCACGCTATGGGGTTGATGACGAACCGGGATTTTCAAAATTATTCCAGCTTATTTGAGCTTATGGAAAGCCTGGTGATGCCCCCGGATCTGATGATCTACCTACGCAGTACGATCCCTAACCTGGTAAACCAGATCCACAAGCGGGGTCGGGATTATGAGAATTCAATTTCTATTGATTATTTAAGTCGACTTAACGAACGATACGAGGCCTGGGTCCAAAGCTATGAAAAGGGAAAGTTGCTTATCATAGATGTAGACAACCTCAACTTTGTAGACGATCCGGAACATTTAGGAGAGGTCATAACTAAGATAGATGGGGAGATCCACGGCTTGTTTTAGACCTGGATAGATCTCATAAAAAAAGCCCCAAATCTACTATTTGAGGCTTTTGTATTTTATAAGCTGGCTCTTATTGTTCCTCGACTTCTTTCTCAACTTTCTTGACGATCTTAGCTTTTATATCCGTACCGATGCCTTCCTTTAAGTCTTTGATCTGCTTCAAGACCTCTTCCTCAGTACCTTCGATGAGCTGCTTCGTAAATTCCTTTTTCCCGTCTTTCATTGTCGTTGTGATCACGGTAGCAGATACGGTACCATCTTCATTAGATTCTATGCTCACCTTAATATCTGCCTCAGCATCATGTCCTTCGTGCATAGCGCCCATATCAGCTTCGCTTTGGATCTTTTCGATCTCCGCTTTTACTTCCTCTTCGGTGCCTTTCATCACCCGCTCTGACGTATTTTCCTCCCCGTTTTCCATGGTCGTTGTCGTAATGGTTGCCGTAGCCATACCATCATCTCCTTTTTCCATCTGAACACGTACCTCCTTTTTAGCTTCCTCTACCATTCTTTCACCGGCATATGTACTTGTTGCTTCAGAAGACATGGCAATACTTGGAGCGATTACAAGGGCAACAACAGACATTAACTTCAATAAGATGTTCAATGAAGGCCCAGATGTATCTTTAAAAGGATCTCCAACTGTATCACCAACAACAGCGGCTTTGTGAGCATCGGTTCCTTTACGGCCATCGGCTTCAATCATTTTTTTGGCGTTATCCCATGCCCCCCCGGCGTTCGATTGGAAGATCGCCATTAAGACACCTGCTG
>JAHHLF010000153.1 GCA_018679315.1 Bacteroidia bacterium
GACTGAGGTTGAGGCACTGCTGGCGGGTATGGACCTCTTGCTCATGCCCAAGGATGCTTATGCTTCTAAGGCAGCGATATTAAAAGCTATTAAAAGGGGAAAGATCTCTGAAAGGCGTCTTGAGCGTTCCGTTAAAAAGGTACTCCTGGCAAAATACCTTGCTGGCCTGAATTCTTATGCTGAAGTAGATACAAAGCAATTGCCAGAACAGTTAAATACAGTCTTGGATACCCTTATTTATGAGCAGGCTATGGAAAACGCCCTGACCGTGCTGAAAAATAAGAATGGTGTAATAGGGATATCAGACCTTCAAAAACGAAAAATAGCCTATGTAGCCCTTGGCTCTGAGCCCGGTGATGTATTTTATAAGCGGCTGTCAAAATATGCCAAAGTAGTCCATGTAAAAGGGAAAGACATAGCTACGATTAAAAGAAATTTAGAAGGATATAATACGATAATCGCAGGCTTTCATGCGTCTAATAAATCTCCCTGGGCAGATTACCGCTTATCAAAGAAGGACATATTCTGGTTATATGAACTTGGCAAGATCCAGGGTGCAGATCTGGTATTTACGTTATTTGCCAAGCCATATGCGCTTAAAGACATTGTTGACTTCAAGAATGTTGAAGGTGTTGTGGTTGCCTACCAAAATAGTGAGATCGCTCAGCAAAAGGCGGCAGAATTGATTTTTGGGGCACTGCCAGCAAAGGGAAGGTTACCTGTAAGCGCACATGAAGAATTTCCAGTTAATTCTGGAGAATTTATCTCTTCTTTAAAACGTCTGGGTTATGCCATACCCGAAAGTGTGGGAATGGATCGCAGTAAACTTGCTAAGGTAGACGAACTTGTACAGATTGGACTAGACTCCCTGATGTTTCCGGGTGCCCAGGTCCTGATAGCTAGAAAAGGCAAGGTAATTTACAGCAAAGGCTTTGGAAAACCGACCTATACTTCTGAACGTCAGGTAGATGAAAACTATATGTACGATCTGGCATCGTTGACCAAAATACTAGCCACCTTACCTATCATTATGAAAATGGAAGAAGAGGGGCAAATAAGTTTAAATACAACTTTTAAAGAATTAATACCTTCCTATACCGACTCGGATTTAAAGGATGTGACAGTGCTAAAAGCGCTTAGCCACTATGGGAGGCTTCCGGCATGGATCGCGTTTTACCTTGGCACACTCAATAAAAAGCGCAAGCCTTCTCCGGAATTCTACCGAAACAGACCGGCAGATGGGTTTTCAATAAAAGTATCCGAAGGCATGTATCTGACAGATGCCTATAAAGATTCCATTTACGACAGGATCGGCAGGCAGGAATTAAAATCGAATCGGTATCGCTATAGTGATGTCGCCTATTATGTACTTAAACATTATATTGAGAATACCTATCGACGGGGTCTTGATGAATTGGCGAATGAGTTTTTATATAAGTCGCTAGGCACCAATTTTACAATGTTTAACCCCTTAAATGAATATCCCAAGAATCGGATTGCACCCACTGAGATCGACAATTACTTCAGGTACCAGGTAGTACGGGGTTATGTGCATGATATGGGAGCTGCCATGCAAGGCGGCGTAGGCGGTCATGCGGGCTTGTTCAGCAATGCAAATGATGTTGCCAAGATCATGCAAATGTATCTTCAGGGAGGTTATTACGGGGGTGTCAGGTACTTAAATTCCAGGACGGTTGAAAAGTTTAACAAGTGTTATTTTTGCCACAAGAATGTTAGAAGAGGTGTAGGTTTTGATAAGCCACAACTAGCAGAACATGGACCGACCTGTGGTTGTACTTCGAGGCGCAGTTTTGGACATAGTGGATTCACAGGAACATATACCTGGGCTGATCCGGATTCAGAATTGGTCTATGTATTTCTCTCTAACCGCACATTCCCATCGTCTACTAACAGATTATTAGTTAAATCTGAGTTAAGAACACGCATTCAGCAGGCCATTTATGATGCCATTATCAATTAGGCTTAAGATTAAGTTGTAGCTTTGTTTTCATATGAGAATAGCCATCGTTTGTTACCCCACTTTCGGCGGAAGTGGAGTGGTTGCCACGGAACTTGGGATCGCCCTTGCTAAGAGGGGGCATGAAGTCCACTTTATTACCTATAAACACCCGGTTCGTTTAAGCCTTATCAATGATAATATACACTTCCACGAAGTGCATGTTCCGGAGTATTCCCTGTTTCATTATCAACCTTATGAGCTGGCGCTATCCAGCCGGATGGTAGATACGATAAGGCTACACAAAATTGAGCTTCTCCATGTACATTATGCTATCCCTCATGCCTATGCAGGCTATATGGCCAAACAGATTCTAAAAGAAGAGGGTATAGACATACCCATGGTAACTACTTTACACGGTACAGATATTACACTGGTTGGAAATCATCCATTTTATAAACCGGCTGTTACCTTTAGTATAAACCAGTCTGATATCGTCACTGCGGTGTCTAAAAATCTCAAGCAGAAAACCTTAGAATTTTTTGATGTACATAAGAAAATTGAGGTGATCCCCAATTTTATCGATACCAAAAAGTATAGCAATTCCTATACGGATTGTCAGCGAAGTTTAATGGCAGAGGATGATGAAAAGATCATTACGCATATCAGTAATTTCCGTAAGGTTAAGCATATTCCCGATGTGATCCAGATATTCTATGGCATTCAGGAAAAAATGCCGGCTAAGCTAATATTAGTAGGGGAGGGCCCTGAAAAGGAGCAAGCGGAAGTCCTTTGCGATGAGCTTGGAATTTCCAAAAAAGTCATCTTTTTGGGGAATACGAATGAAGTGGACCGCATCTTATGTTTCTCTGATCTCTTCCTGCTGCCCTCTAAATCGGAAAGCTTTGGGCTTGCGGCACTAGAGGCTATGATAAACAGAACCCCTGTCATTTCGAGTAATACGGGTGGCCTTCCTGAAGTCAATATTCAGGGGGTAACCGGATATTTAAGCGATGTTCACGATGTCCAGGAAATGACCGAAAATGCGCTGAGAATCCTGGAGGACGAAGAAACCTTGGAAAAATTCAAGGAAAACGCTTATAAAGAGGCCTTTAAGTTTGATATCACACAAGTGATGCCTTTATATGAAGCGGTCTATAAGAAGGCTTTAAAGCAATTCTATAAAACGGTATAGAATGAAGAGAATGCTTCTCGTACTAGTTACCATTTTACTCATCGTATCTTGTAAAAGTCAGAAGAAAACCGGGAATGAAGAATCGGGTGAAGGAGCAGATATGCCCTCTTTATCCTTGATTGCGAGCGATCTTTATGGGGGAGCAGAAGAGGAGGTATTTGAGGTGATCAGGGATCAGGCTTCACTTCAGAAGTTCTACAGGAAGGTAAACATGACCCGGAAACCTGGTTTGCCGGTTCCGCAAATAGATTTTTCTAAAAATATGGCCGTTTTGTACTGCAGTGGCAGCACAAATGACATTGAATTGCCAGAAATGTATATTAGTGAGCAAAATGATAAAGAAATGTACCTGGAAAAGGCCAAATTTTACGCCAAGGACAGCACAGTTCAGTCCACTGCCACCGTTACCCCATTTGGTCTGTATTTATTACCGTTGACCGATAAACAAGTGATTTTCAGCCAGAAATAAAACCACTATTTTCTTGTCCCGAGTTTGGATAACGAGTAATATTGCATCTGAAAGGACATTTTTGCTGACAATACTTTACCCCACTAATTTTACCGTTAAATCGTCCTAAATTTTAAAATGCTATGCAGAAAAAATACACTCTTTTTCTTCTGACTTTCGTTATTTCTATTGGTACCGTTGTAGCACAGCAGTACAACAATGATGAATTACCCGAGGAATTAAAGCTTACACGTCAAGATACCACAATCGTTTCTTCAAATATGGTAGGCTTGGGCTTTAATATGATCATGGATACAGGTGAACGCCTGAACAATTTTCCAGGAAGTAGTGAAGATTGGCATGCAGTACCTTATCCTTCACGTCTGAGTTTCGGAAGGAATTTTCGAAGCGGACTTTCATTGGAAGGTATTGCTGCAGTCAACAAATTTCAGGATGGGAAGGTAGTTGAAAATGTGGTCCTTACTGAGGATCGTTCCTATTTTTCGATAGATTCACGACTCAGCTATAATATCAACCGACTGTTTGGAAGAACAGGATGGTTTGATCCATATGTAGGCGCCGGCCTCGGTTATACGACTATTGAGGGCGAAGGTAACGGTACCTACAATGGTGTAATTGGTTTTAGAGCCTGGTTATCAGAACGCTGGGGTATAGACATCAATTCCAGTGGTAAATGGTCCATGGGAGATGGTTTGGTAACAAATCATATGCAGCATGCTGCAGGTGTAGTCTACCAGTTCAACATTAAGAAGGAATGGAGCAAAAAGGGATTAGATAAGATCCGAAAAATAGAAGAATACCTGCGCGAACAAAAGCGAGTACAGGACTCTATTACCGCTGCACAGCTGGCCGAAGAGGAGGCCAGGCGCCTTGCAGAGCAGCTGCAAAGGGAAAAAGAAGCCGCTGAACTGGCTGCGGCCGAAAAAGCCAAAGAAGAGGCTGAACGTAAGCTAAAAGATACTATTCGCAAAAAGTTAGAAGATGCCGGTTTTGCGTATTTCGGTTTTGACTCTTCATATCTGACATCTGGAGCTAAGGAAGTTTTGGATCTGGTAGCTGAATTTATGAACGAATATCCATCTGTGACCATTGAATTAACAGCACATGCTGATTCTAGAGGAACAGACCAATACAATCAGTGGTTATCGGAAAGACGTGCTAAAAGATCTTTAGAATACTTGATATCAAAAGGAATCATCGCTGAGCGAATTAATGCAGTAGGAAAAGGGGAGTCTGAGCTCCGCAATGATTGTGAAGATGGTGTACCTTGCCCGGAGAATAAGCATAGCGAGAACAGACGATCCCAGTTTCTTGTGATCAACTTTTGATCTTATTGCTTCTTGGTTTATGAGATCTATCTAATGCGCAATTATTTGCTGTAGATCAATCTAAATGGCTCGGCGTACTCGTAGCCTACCATATTCCCAAAATACTTGGCCGAATTTCTCATTGCCTCCAAACTGCGCGGGTGAGGATATGTTCTTAATTCGGTTTGATACTTTTCCATAGCCGACAATTTCAGTTCGATAGAATCGGAAATGTCGATGTAAACATTTGGATTAAAAGATTCAGGCGTTAATAAATTTCCCCATTCTGTGGAGGAATTTACATAATAGGATAGCACTGAACGAACTGTCTGGCCAGGGTAAGTTCTACAAGCCACCATGGTGCTATCAAACAGTTCTTTATGGTCGCGATTAATATCTGAGCGTTCCTGTACGAAAACTGTATCATATTTTCCTTCAGAAATTATCTTTCCCAGTGCAATGTTCTTGTCTACATGTGCAACGGTATCTAATCGCATATCGGGAAAATCTAGTCTAGGAAGCAGATTGGCCCCTAAAATAGAAATTGCCTTTTCGGCTTCTTCAAACTTGTTTTCCAGAATATCGCTACTACCGAAATATTGAGTACTGCTACCATCCGTGAAGATGAGTAC
>JAHHLF010000184.1 GCA_018679315.1 Bacteroidia bacterium
AGCATACCCAAACCATAGGTTGCGAGCGTAATCAATCCCTGAGCGGCACTTTTATATTTTTCACCGGCTTTGCTATCCGTATATATTTGGCCGGAAACGAAGAAGAAATCATAACAGATTCCATGAAGTGCAATACCCATTAAGAGCATGAATGCCAGTTCGCCAGCATTACCATAGGCAAAAAGCAAGTATCTAAGTGACCAGGCCAGCATGCCAAGAATCATGGTATTTTTAAAACCAAATCGAGTAAAGAACCAGGGCAACAGTAGCATAAAGACCACTTCCGAAGCTTGTCCGATCGTCATCTTCCCTGCTACATTAGACACCCCTAATTCCCCTAGAAATTGACCGGCGTGCTGATAGTAGAAAGACAGAGGAATACATATTAAAATGGAAGCAATAAAGAAGACCAGGAAATTCCTGTCTTTCAACAATTTTAGCGCATCCAAGCCGAGAATATCAGATATGGACACATCCTTTTGTCCTTTTAATTTTGGCGGTGTTTTAGGTAAGGTGAAGCTGAAAATTCCCAGGATAACAGATGCTACAGCCGTCAATAAGAAGGTGTTTTTCAGCATGCCTCCTGCCACATTTGCTTCACTATCCCATTGAAAAATATAGCTGATCACCAAGCCTGCAGCGATCCATCCTATGGTGCCAAAGACCCGTATTTTAGGAAAATGTTTAGATGGGTCGTCCATTTGATTAAAAGCCACAGAATTCACTAGTGCCAATGTTGGCATATAAACGATCATATAACCCAGAACATAAGGAAAAAAGGCCCCAAAATTATCCGCATTGGCCAATTGATACATCATGAAAGCGCCGACCAAGTGCAATACGCCTAAGATCTTTTCTGCATTGAAATATCTATCGGCGATAAGACCAATAATAAAGGGAGCTAGTATTGCTCCCCATGATTGAGTCGAATATGCCATAGCTATTTCAGCTCCCGAAGATTTTAGGGTATTCGGAAGGTAGATTCCCATGGTTACAAACCAGCCACCCCAAATGAAGAATTCTAAGAACATCATTAGAGAAAGTTGTATACTGGTTCCGGTTTTCATAAATATTTGGTGTTGTTATCGCTTGTAAAAAATGTAATCAAGCGCAAATGGTTCGAGTCCGTTTGCTCTGAAATCGGCCATCATTTGCGCCCGGTGATGTGTTGAATGATTCACGATATGAAAAAGCATATCCTGAATAGTATTCGTGAATAAGCGTCCTTCGATATTCTCATAATCTAATCGCAACTCAAAATCATCTGTATTGGTAATGATCTCAAAAGAATTACGCTGATTGTCGTAGTGAATATCTCCCCAATTGCCAATATCGTGTTCTTCCCAAACATCAAATTGGGATTTCGACTTAGTTATCCTGGCATTCCAAATGTGGTGTGCATTCAGAACATGGTTGAAGAGTTTCTGACTTTTTTCCGGTATTGTTCCCTTCTCTTCGGCAAATTCGATGATCGTCTTATTGCAAAAGAAATTATAGTCAAACAACTCATTCAAGAGAATGGTTACCCCGTTCATGTCTAATTGAGCTTTTTAGCTGCATTAATAAGTAAATCGCGTGTTGCAATAATGCCTTCTTCTTCACTTAATTCAGAGCCTTCATACTCAACTCCTATATAGCCGGAATAACCTGCATCTTTGACGATCTGCAACATGCGCACATAGTCAATATTAGATTCATTTCCTTCTGAATCGAAGACATGAGATTTTGCACTAACTGCTTTGGCATGTGCCATGAGTTCAGTAACTCCCTGGTATTTATCGTATTCTTCGGCACAACCGGCGCTAGAATCAGTTGGATCGTTTCTGCGGATACAGAAATTTCCGAAATCAGGAAGGGTGCCGCAATTTTCTTTATTTATGGATCGCATGACACTTGCCAACATGGAGGCATTTGAAGAGAGACCACCGTGATTTTCTACGATGACATTGATGTTCTTTTCGGCGCCGTAATCTGCAAGCCTGCCCAGGCCATCTATACTATTGTTCATCCAAGTATCAGGGTCATTACTTCCTGAAAGGTTAACCCGAACGGCATGACATCCCATCGCTGCAGCTGCATCTATCCATTTTTTATGATTTTCAATGGCTGCGTCCCGATCAGCTTTATCATCAGCAGCCAAGTCACCTTCACCGTCTATCATGATCAATACATTCTTCAGGCCGTGTTTCTCCGCTTCCTCATTACATTTTGCAACAAAATTGGCCATTGCTTCCTCACTATAATCAGCTGCATCCAATTCTTCAGAGTAAAGCTGACTCACATATTCCAGTCCGCTGAATCCCCATGCTTTTGCACTTTCGGCAAAAGTATAGGGGTCTGTCCCATTTCTTATCATCCTGTGCATTGACCACTGGGCCAGGGATAATTCAAAGAATGGTGAGACCACTTCTGTCTCTACCTCTACTTCTTCAGCTACTTTTTCGGATTCTTTCTTTTGCTTGCAACTGTACATTCCAACTAAAGCCAGGCACATTCCGGCTAGTAAACTCTGGGTAAGAAAACTTCTTTGTTTCATTGGTTTTTGATTTAAATTAAGCGGGTTATCTGGAGATTCTGTTTCCGGGGATTACCTCCGACTAAATGTAGAAAATTAATTTTATATTTAGTACTTCTAAAATTTTGAGAACACCTCCATGAGCAAATTTTATTACAATGAAGAACAGGCATCGTACGATGCCATAGTTATTGGTAGTGGTATTAGTGGCGGTTGGGCGGCCAAAGAATTATGCGAAAATGGGGTGAAAACTCTTATGCTGGAACGCGGTCGTATGGTCAATCACATCACTGATTATCCAACTGCCAACCTGGATGATTGGGATTTTCCCAATAATGGAGAGCTGTCCAGGGAAGAAATGGCAAAACAAGAGAAACAAGCGCGCACCGGATACACGATACGTGCCCAGAGCAATTTTTGGTTTGTCAACGACCTGGAGCACCCTTATAATGAAACCAAGCGTTTTGATTGGATGCGAGGCTATCACGTTGGCGGCAGGTCTCTCTTGTGGGGGCGTCATAGTTATCGCTTCAGCGAAATGGATTTTACCGCCAACCGTGATGACGGTCATGGTGTTGATTGGCCAGTGCGATACAGGGATATTGCCCCTTGGTATGACAAGGTAGAATCTTATATAGGAGTAACAGGAGAAAATCTGGGCCTATCCCAGCTACCCGATGGAAAATTCGAACCTGCCATGGAACTCAATTGCCTAGAGCAACATGTGCGCGAACAACTGGAAGAGCATTTTGATGATCGTCATATGACACCGGGTCGGGTGGCACATATAAACAGTGATAAAAAATTTGAAGGTAGAATGCGATGTCAATACAGGGATCGCTGTATCAGAGGTTGCCCGTTTGGTGCCTACTTTAGTAGCAATTCTTCTACGTTACCAGCGGCAGAGCGAACCGGAAATCTGACCTTAAGGCCTGATGCCATTGTACATGAGATCCTATACGATCCGGATACAAAGAAGGCAACTGGGGTCAAAGTAATAGACAGGGTTACCAAAGAGAACTTTGAATTCAAGGCAAAAGTGATCTTCCTCTGTGCTTCGTCTATTGCTTCAACCTCGATATTAATGCAATCAAAATCGGATCGCTTCCCAAATGGGATGGGAAATGATTCGGATCAACTGGGCCGTAATATAATGGACCACCATATGGATGCTGGTGCCAGCGGGAAATTCGACGGATTTGAAGACAAGTACTATAAAGGCAGAAAGCCTGTTGGAATTTATCTGCCCAGATTCAGGAATCTCGGAGGCAGTTCAAATACTAAGACATTTAAACGTGGTTATGGATACCAGGGAGGAGCAAGTAGAGGAAACTGGGAAGAAACTATTTCCGAACTGTCTCATGGAAAAGCATTGAAAGAGGCCATTCTCAAGCCTGGAGGTTGGTCGTTTGGGATGAGCGGTTTTGGCGAAGTGCTACCTTACGAAGACAACAGAATGACCCTGGATTATAATAAATTAGACAAATGGGGATTGCCTACTGTGACCTTTGATGCTGAATTAAAGGAGAACGAGTTCAATATGCGTAAGGATATTATCGAGCAAGCCGTTGACATGCTTACCAAAGCTGGACTTCGGGATGTTACCCCTCAAGATGATCCATACGCCCTTGGGTTAGGAATACATGAAATGGGAACTGCGAGGATGGGCCGTAATCCACTGACTTCGGTCCTCAATGGGTATAATCAAATACATGCAGTTAAGAATGTTTATGTAACAGACGGTGCCTTCATGACATCTGCTTCTTGTGTAAATCCGTCTCTTACATATATGGCATTCTCGGCAAGAGCAGCTAATCACGCAGCAGAACAACTAAAAAAAGGACGACTCTGATGGATAGAAGAAAAGCACTTAAAAATATGGGAGTTGCCTTAGGATATACAGTGGCAACTCCAACGCTGCTCAATATTATGCAATCGTGCAAAAAGGAGCCTTCCTTTGATTGGCAGCCTGATTTTTTCTCCCGGGAAGAAGGACGTGCACTCACCCAACTGGTAGATATCATTTTACCAGAGACCGACACGCCTTCAGCTTCTGATGTCCAGGTCCATCTTTTTATTGATCGTTTTGCTGCCGAAGTGATGACAAGTGAACAGCAATCCTTCTGGAAGATGGTTACCAAGGTATTCATGGATAAAGTTTTTACTTCATCAAGCAAAGAAGACGCAGATGAACTTAGCAATGAAGAATTAGAAGCCGTGTTGGCAAAAGCACTATCCTATACTCCGGAGAAAAAAGAAGCGTATGATACCCATATAGAAAACTATATGGAGAAATTGAAGGAAGGGAAGATGGGCTCCTTACCCGATGATGCAGCTACCTATGCTTTTGCAACTAATCTCAGAGGAATGACAATTTGGGGCTATAAAACTTCAGAATATGTTGGGGAGAAAGTACTTCCCTACTTACCTGTTCCCGGGGGGTACGAAGCTTGTGGAGATATTGATGAACTAACAGGAGGCAAGGTCTGGTCGCCAAACAGATGAAAAGAAGGCATTTCATAAAACGCTCAGGCATGGTAACCGGAGCTCTAAGTTTGGGAACCCTAACTGTGAGTAACGCCCAAGAAAGTACACCCAATAAAATTTCTTTCAACTTAAATTATGCCCCTCATCTCGGTATGTTTCAGCATTCTGCCGGAGATGATCCAATTGATCAGCTGAACTTTATGGCCGATATGGGCTTTACTGCATTTGAAGACAATGAAATGCGGTCCAGGCCCATTGAACTACAGGAGAAAATGTCCAACACCATGGTCAATCGCGGTCTGGAGATGGGCGTTTTTGTGGCACACACCATACATTGGGCTGAGCCTAATCTCGCCTCCGGGAATACTGACAAAAGAAAAGAGTTTCTGGCAGAAATTAAGAGTTCTGTAGAAGTGGCAAAGCGTGTCAATGCCAAATGGATGACGGTTGTTCCCGGTCACCTTGACTTAAAATTATCCATGGGGTACCAAATGTCAAATGTCATCGAGAGCCTAAAAAGAGCCTCAGAGATCCTGGAACCACATGGCCTAACCATGGTTTTAGAACCTTTGAATTTCAGAGATCATCCGGGTTTGTTTCTGACAACTTCCCCTCAGGCTTATGAGATCTGCAAAGCTGTGAATTCTCCTTCCTGCAAGATCCTCTTCGATATTTATCACCAGCAGATCCAGGAAGGCAATCTTATCCCTAATATTTCTGCTTGCTGGGATGAGATCTCCTACTTCCAAATTGGGGATAATCCGGGTAGAAAAGAACCTACGACCGGGGAGATCAATTATAAAAATGTCTTCAAATTTATACATGACCAAGGCTTTAATGGTATTCTTGGCATGGAGCATGGAAATTCTATTCCTGAAAAGGCGGGCGAGGAAGCGGTAATTGAAGCGTATAAAGCAGTGGATGCCTTTAAGTAACTGATTATCAGTTTCGCAGTAAAGACTAGCTTTTTTGTTAATTGTTAGTAAAAATCACGATTTTTTGCCTTTTTGGAAAACCAAAATCCAATTCCTTACGTATATAGCTGTAGATCAAAATCTCGAAATCCACAGATGGACTACTATTTTATATTCATACTGATCTACTTAGCGGCTTTCCTGTTCTCATACAGTGTCTTGAAGCCCATGTTTAAAAAATAATAGACGACACCCCCTATTATTCCCCTCACTATGGCATCGCCATGGGGCTATTCCTTTTGTTATTTCCCGAAAAATATATTGAATAAAATACCCCGGAGTCTGAGATCTGCTATCTGTGGGGTAGAGATCTCTTCCCCGAGGTATCCCTGTTTGAATAAACACAAGTAAACTATGATCCGCACATTAGGCAATCATCATCTGCCTCCCCTTCCTTTGCCTGTGAGATCAATGCTTTCATTTCTTCCGGTGACATGGGTTCCACATCTGCTTCCTGTGTTATAACAGGTGTCGTCTTAACCTTCATCACCTTCGCAGTCTTTGGATCGCTTGCTGTTACC
>JAHHLF010000028.1 GCA_018679315.1 Bacteroidia bacterium
TCCCTGATCATACATGGAATCGACGAAGTAAAAGGAGTTGATATAAACATACTGGACTTAAGAGAAATAGAAAATACCGTTTGTGACTACTTCATTATTTGTAACGGAACTTCTAATACGCACGTAAACGCTATAGTAAATTCAATCCAAAAGACAGTTAGCAAAGCTATTCATGACAAACCATGGCATGTAGAAGGCTCCGATAATGCAGAATGGGTCTTACTCGATTATGTGAACGTAGTGGTTCATGTATTTCAAAAGCACACACGCGAATTTTACGATATTGAAGCGTTGTGGGGCGATGCCAAAGTTACTTTGGTAGAACGCAGTTATAATGTATAAGTAAATGGCGAAAGAGAACAAAACACCACAAGAGAGACCCAGATTTAATGCCTGGTGGATATATGGTCTTATAGCCATCTTGATCATAGGCTTCCAGTTTTTGGGCAGTGATAGTATCTCTGCCACAAAAAAGACGCCCACTTCTGAGTTGCAAGAGTACTTGAGAAATGGAGATATTACCAAGATCCTGATAATTACAAACACCAATCAGGCAAAGGTATTTTTATCGGATGAAGCCCTGGCTAAAGATGTGCATAAGGATGTATCTAAACCTCCTTTATTCCCTAGTGCTACACCAATTCCTCAGTATGTATTAAATATTGGCGACTTGCAGATCTTCCAGAATGATATCAGTGAAATTAAAAAGGATAACAACCTGGATACCATTGTCGAATTTGATAAGGAATCCAATGTCTTCATGGATATCCTTTTGTCCATGTTGCCATTTGTAGTGATCATTGGTATATGGATCTACCTCATGCGAAGGATGTCTGGAGGTGCCGGTGGCGGTGCAGGCGGACAGATCTTTAATATTGGTAAATCCAAGGCAAAACTCTTTGATGAGAAAACAGATACACGCACTTCTTTTAAAGATGTAGCCGGACTTGAAGGTGCGAAGGAAGAAGTCGAGGAGATCGTAGAATTCCTGAAAAATCCTGATAAATACACCTCTCTGGGAGGTAAGATCCCCAAGGGTGCCCTCTTAGTAGGACCCCCGGGTACGGGTAAAACCCTTTTGGCGAAGGCGGTTGCCGGGGAAGCAAAGGTTCCTTTCTTCTCTCTCTCAGGATCAGATTTTGTTGAAATGTTTGTTGGTGTCGGTGCCTCAAGAGTGCGTGATCTCTTTAAACAGGCAAAGGACAAATCTCCTGCCATCATCTTTATTGATGAGATCGATGCTATCGGAAGGGCAAGAGGAAAAAATAATTTTACCGGTTCAAATGATGAACGTGAGAATACATTAAATCAACTGCTAACCGAAATGGATGGGTTCGGAACCAATACGAATGTGATCGTCTTGGCTGCGACTAACCGTGCCGATGTGCTGGATAAAGCCTTAATGCGAGCCGGACGATTCGATCGTCAGATCTATGTCGACTTACCCGATATCCGCGAGCGTAAAGAGATCTTTGAAGTGCACCTGCGCCCTATTAAAACTGCGGAGACACTCGACCTTGATTTTCTTGCCAGGCAAACACCAGGTTTTTCAGGTGCCGATATTGCAAACGTATGTAATGAGGCTGCTCTTATCGCTGCCAGAAAGGAAAAGAAAGCAGTTGAGAAACAGGATTTCCTGGATGCAGTAGATAGGATCGTAGGCGGACTCGAAAAGAAAAATAAGATCATTACGCCCGGTGAGAAAAAGACGATCGCCTATCATGAGGCTGGACATGCAACAGTGAGCTGGATGTTAGAACATGCAGCCCCGCTTGTTAAGGTGACTATTGTACCGCGAGGTCAGTCCTTGGGCGCTGCCTGGTACCTACCTGAAGAGCGTCTGATCGTCCGACCCGAACAAATGAAAGACGAAATGTGCGCGACACTTGGCGGACGAGCTGCAGAAAAAGTGATCTTTGATAAAATTTCTACCGGTGCCTTAAGCGATCTTGAAAAGATCACGAAACAGGCCAGGGCTATGGTGACTATTTACGGCTTGAATGAAGAGATTGGAAACCTGACGTATTATGATTCTTCCGGGCAGTCTGAATATGGCTTTACCAAGCCTTATAGTGAAGAAACAGCGCAAAAGATTGATGCAGAAATTTCTAAGATCATTGAAGAACAGTACGAGCGGGCATTGCTAGTATTGGAAGAAAATAAGGACAAACTTATCGAACTAGCAGAGCGATTACTGGAGAAAGAGGTTATCTTCAAGGAAGACCTTGAAAAGATCTTTGGTGAACGGCCATTCGAAAATAATGGAACTGAACAAGAGGTTCCCGTAGCACCTGCTGAAGTATCCAGCGAAGAATCAGCTGAAGAGAAAACGTAAGTATTTCCAATCTCGTTTAGTACTTTCGTATACGAGTATGGAAGCAATATAATGGGGTTTTTAGATTATTTATTTGGCGGCGGGAAAAAGAAACCTACCAAAGAAACGGTGGAAACACGCGGTGTCCACATGCCCGATCTGGCCATACCCATAGATGAAAAATTCACTATTCACTTTAAGAAAAATGGTGGCAAGTTCTTGTACTGCGATTCCTTTAGAGAAGTTTCCGAAGCACTAAAAAATATTATAGAAGAAAACGACTGGGTAGGAAACCCTTTTTATACTCTCAATTCCCAATTGGCGGATCGCTTCTCCCAGATCGGACTTAATTTCACTCAAAAGGCGAAGGAGAGTGAGGTCTTCTTTACTACCTGTGAACACCTTATCGCACAAAACGGATCAATCCTGGTTAGTTCAAGACAGCTTCATGAAAAGAAGCTCCATGAAGTTCCTGCCAATGTGATCGTTTTTGCCACAACGAGTCAGCTTGTTGAGACTATAGGCGAAGGCCTAAAAGTTATCAAAAACAAATACAAGAAAGGTATCCCTGACAACATTACTACCATCAAACATTTCCAATATTCCAATACGGAAGACGATGATTTTCTAACATACGGAAGTAGTTCCAAACACCTTTATTTATTATTACTGGAAGACCTGTAGGATGAAAGAATTGATCACGCGGGTATTGACGGGTGCAGTTTACGTAGTCATATTATTGGCCGCAGTATTTTTGAGTTCCGATGCTTTCGATTTTCTCTTTATGATTTTTGGCCTGGCCTGCCTGTATGAATTCAAAAGGCTTGTGGCCCTAAAAGGATACCACATCTTTATCCTCTATCTGGCCCTTTGGTGGGCTTTTATCTATTTTGTTACAGACCAGCTCGCCATATATATTTTGCTGGCAGTAACTGTCTTGGTAAATATCTATCTTATTGTCTATCTATTCTCCCCGGAACTTAAAATAGAATCGACGCTGCATAAATTTATTATAGGACTATTTTACGTTGGTGGCGGTTGTATCTTTTTAACTATGATACCCTACAAAGAAAATATCTTTTCACAATTCCTGATACTGGGTATTTTTGTAATGGTATGGGTTAATGATTCCTTTGCCTATATGGTGGGCTCTTTGTTTGGGAGAAATAAACTTTTTCCTGCAGTTTCACCAAAAAAAACGATCGAAGGCAGTATAGGGGGAATGGTTTTTGCCCTTGTGGCTGCCTATATTCTCGCTCAATATGATTCCTTGCTTACACTCCCGCAATGGTTAGTCTTGGCTCTCATAGTCATTAGTATGGGCGATCTAGGAGACCTGGTAGAATCTAAACTAAAACGACAGGCGGGTGTGAAAGACAGCGGAGCGATATTGCCAGGCCACGGTGGCATGTTAGATCGTTTAGATAGCCTTATTTTTGCTGCTCCATTTGCATTTCTAATGCTTAATTTGATCACCTATGTTTCATAAAGAAGGTTTTACCATAATCCTGATTAGTTTCTTCCTGGTGGCGATCATTGCGCTATTAGCTCACTTTTTTGTGAAGATACCGGGATTGCGCATGGGAATTCAAATAGCTGCGCTGATAGCACTTGTCCTTGTACTTCAGTTTTTCAGAAACCCAAAACGTAGTGCCGACCAAAACCCGGACCATATCCTGGCCCCTGCAGATGGCAAAGTGGTTATAATAGATGAAGTACATGAGCCAGAATATTTTAAGGATAAGCGTCGACAAGTTTCCATATTTATGTCGCCTATAAATGTCCATGTTACACGATATCCGGCCAGTGGAGTGATCGCTTTCTCTAAGTACCACCCCGGAAAATACCTTGTAGCCTGGCATCCTAAATCCAGTACCAAGAATGAGCGAACCACAGTTGTTGTCAAGACATCTGAATTTGGTGACATCTTGTATCGGCAGATCGCCGGAGCCGTAGCCAGGCGGATTGTCAATTATGCACAGGAGGGGGATACTGTTATCCAGGGAAGCGATGCGGGATTTATTAAATTTGGTTCCCGAGTAGATCTCTTTCTACCCCTGGATGCTAAAATAAATGTATCCAAGGATGAGCATGTAGTAGGTGCGAAAACCATTATCGCGACGACGAATAATGAAAAAGAATAACCCTTTATTAGGCAGCTTTGAAGAAGCCGTTGTCTATGTGAATTCATATACGGATCCTATTCCGGCCGATCTACTGCTTAAACTTTATGCTTATTACAAGATCGCGAATCAAAATTTCGAGCACCCGGGTAGCAAAAGTGAACTGATAAATGCTTTTAAGGCAAATGCCTTGATCCAGGCGCAAAAGATCAAACCTAAAAAGGCCATGAAACTCTATATTGAATTGGTCGATAACCAGCTCAAAAACATATCTGATTAAAAAGTATTCGAGGTTTTAATTTGGTATCGGAAGTACCCGATCCGATTGGCGATCTAAATATGTAAAGTAATAACCGCCAACAATGGTAGCCAGGAAATAGGCCCCGACAAGCCAGAACCCAATGGGCAAATATGTGTTAAGACCAAACCAATCTCCCGTAAAAACGAGGATCCCAAGGCCTGCGATACTTCTCAGCAATTCTATCCAAAAGGAATAGGGTGCACGATCCATTAAAGTTGTGTATCCATAGATCCCCATAAACATAAAAAGGCCGTAGAGCAATAAACCACTAATTCCGATCTCGCTATAATTAAAGAACATAAAAAGTAGCAAGGCTAAAGTGGCGATCATTTGGAATACTGCATACCCTTTTAGGTTACCCGAAGCAGGTGTTTGATATTTTGTGAAATTGTATACATCTTCTATGACAGGCATCGCATAGGCTTCCTTCACATCATCCGGACGCCAGCCGGTGGGCATAAACCATATCCTAAACTTATCCCAGGGATCTTTTGTCCGCCAGGAATCCTTCATAATTCGCCAAATATGTTGAAAATTGATCAGTATTGGATTCCAGGTCGCTGCCGGCTTAAGAACACCATATTGTGGAGGTACATCCTCCATTTCTTCCTGAAAGGTACCAAACCAACGGTCCCATATACACAATATCTGTCCCAGGTTCTTATCGATATATTCCGGATTTATGGCATGGTGTACCCTGTGCTGGGAGGGGGTAACGATTATGTATTCCAACCAACCTAGTTTACCAATATGCTGGGTATGATACCAGAATTGAGCAAACAAATGTATCGGTGCCAAAATAGCGATTACCTGGTGGGGCACGCCCACCAATGCAGCTGGAATTAATAAGATGGGGAAATAGCCGATAACGTTACTGATGGATTGCCGAAGAGCACACGCCAGGTTAAATTCCTCACTGCTGTGGTGTATCACATGTTGATTCCAGAAAACATTTACATGGTGACTCAACCTGTGATTCCAATAGCCAGCAAAATCCATCACGATAAAAGCCACCAGCCAGGTAATCCAGGTGGATTTAATTTCCATGAGCGCTAGTTTGTCAAGGAGATATGGATAGCTAACAAGAATTACGGCCAGGCCCAGGGAATCCTTAATAATATTAGTTAGACCGGAACTTAAACTACTTACCGTATCCAGCACATTGTGCTTCTGATCCTTGGCAAAATGGCCATATAGGATCTCTACTAAGAGTAGCACCACAAAAAATGGGATTGCATAAAGTAAGGCATTAGCGTATGCTTCCATACCCTAAATATTTGTCAGTTAAAATTTATAAGCTTGCAATACAATGTTCAGCTCCAAAGGATTAATTGCAGTCTTCGCTATACGTATCCCCGGCATCTTTCGTCCAGTTCAGTGGGATATTGGCCAGTTGATCGGCCGAAACGCGTATGCAGCTAACCGGATTATTTTCTATCGCAAATGTATTGAGGGCTGGATTCATTGACACATCCGAAATCTCAATATCATTATCATTTAACACGAGTAATTGAAGCGCCGGATTGGTAGATGTATCCTTGGAAGTTAGGACATTGCGCGGGGCAGTGATCTTTTCAAGGATGGCCAGGTGTTGAACATTGATATTTGTC
>JAHHLF010000238.1 GCA_018679315.1 Bacteroidia bacterium
CTACTATTCCGAATCGGATCCAGGTTCTAAGCAATAGCGGAATAACTTAGTTTATAAATTGGTTTAGTACTTCCGGACGCATTTCATGCCCGCCTTCAAAGCCAACACGCCTTACCTGTCCACCAAAAAGATGTTCAATTTTCTTCTCTTCGGCCACCATGCGCTCTACCGTTAAAAACGCATCTTGTTTTCCAAATACCAGCGATATTTCGGTTTCACCCAAAAGAAAGGCAGTGTCTTCCGGTTTCAACTCATTAGGGATCCCTCCTGCATATAATATGAGCTTGTCGCATTTGAGGCGGGAATGACACACCCAGCGTAATGCAATGGAAACGCCCTGCGAGAATCCAAGGATATTGATACGGCAATTTTTTAGTGGCGACTCATTTGCCAATATCTGATCCAGAAAGCCCATAATATTTTTAAGCTCAGACATCGTATTCTCCTTGGTAAGCCAGCTGGCACCTACATGGGTGTAGCTGTCATTCAAATAATACTTGGAAGGAGCCTGTGGGGCAATTATGTAGTTTTCTTCCTGGGGTAATTCCTTAAAATACTTCAAGAAATACCTGCTCAGGTAACCGATACCATGGAAGACAATCCAGACAGTTTTTGTTTGTGGGCCCAGGCTGTTTAAGGTGCTATATGTATGGCACGCTGGGTATACCACTTTTTTTTCCTTGATGTCCCCTTCTTTCATGTCACGAATTTATATTCAAATTGCACAAATCACATGCAAATAGGCGTATTTTTGGCAAAATGATTAGAATGAACGAATACAAAGAAAAGATTCTTGCCGTCTGCAACGATATTCGCAAGAACACACTGATGGAAACATTGGACATTACTTATGTAGATGTAGGTGAAAATTTCCTGGTGGCAAAAATGCCCGTTTCCCCAAAAGTGCATCAGCCCGATGGTGTCTTGCACGGGGGTGCCACTGTGGCCCTGGCCGAAAGTGTTGGTAGCGCTGCCTCCTATGTCTTCCTGGATGCAAAGGAGTTTTTTGTTCGGGGGATCGAGATATCAGCGAACCATGTAAGAAGTATCAAGGAAGGAGATGTATATGCCAAAGCAACCATCATTCACAAAGGGCAGACGACTCAACTTTGGGAGATTCGTGTGACCGATGCTGAAGACCGTTTGATCTCTCTTTGCAAACTCAGCACCATTGCCTTACCAAGAAAATAAATCGAGTAGTGCCTTTTTTGAAAAGGTGAATACCTGTTTAGAACGGAACACACCCTTTGTTTTGTACAAACTTCCTGCAGCGAAGGAAGTGATCGGGATCATGGACGAACCGGCGGCCGGTGATCAATACAACCGTTTTATTTTTTGTCCCTTTGAAAGTGATCAAAAGGCCTATGAACTTATGTTCAATTCAAAGTTAGCTGTCTCTTTGAAAGAGCTTCCGGTTGTGAAATCACATGGTCCTGTATCCTTACCATCTGATGCCGAAGCAAAAGATAACTTCATTAAGTTGGTTGAAGAAGCACAACAGGCACTAGCTGAGAATGAATTTCAAAAAGTTGTGCTTTCGAGAGCAGTAAAAATTCCTGGAAAACAAGACCCTCAGCAAACATTTTGCCGACTCGCCCGGACCTATTCAAATGCATTTTGTTATTGGTGGTTCCATCCGGAAACAGGCCATTGGCTTGGCGCTAGTCCTGAACTACTCCTGGCAGCGCAGGATAATGAGGTTACGATCATGTCAGTGGCGGGCACACGCAAATCCAAGCCGGGAGAATGCGTCAATTGGGATCAAAAGGAAATCGAAGAACAAGATATGGTAAGCGCATATATTCGCGATATTTTGTCGCAGCATGGCACCGACATTTCGGAAGAGGGGCCTTATACGATTCAAGCGGGTTCCTTAGTTCACATAGGCACTCAATTTAAGGCTAGTCTTCAAACAGATCCTACCTCATTAGTGAAAGAGCTGCACCCGACACCTGCCGTATGTGGTGTACCTAAGGAAAAAGCCAGCCGGTTTATTAAGCAAGGGGAAGGATATAAAAGAGAATACTACACAGGATATCTGGGCTTGCTTTCTTCAAATCCTGAGAATCCTTCTTCCCTCTACGTTAATTTACGCTGCATGAAGTTTGATGATAATGCCATCACCGTCTATGTAGGCTGTGGGATCACTGCTGCTTCAGATCCGGAAATGGAATGGCAGGAAACCGTAGACAAGTGTCAAACCATGTTTAAAATCCTTGATATCTCACAACATTGATTGGTTAACGACCTTCGGCATACTACATTTGCAGGACTCATGAAATATTCGAGCATACCTTCTGCCCAAATTCTTGTACAATCGTGCAAGTCGCTGGATATCTCCAATGTCGTGATCTCCCCGGGATCGCGAAATGCGCCTTTAATTATCGGCTTTACGGAAGATGCGTTTTTCAATTGCTACAGTGTGATAGACGAACGGAGTGCGGGCTTTATTGCCCTGGGAATGGCACTCGAATCGGGCTCCCCAGTCCTCCTTGTTTGCACTTCTGGTAGTGCACTCCTGAATTACTATCCTGCTATAGCAGAGGCATTTTATAGTGAGATCCCCCTGGTAGTTGTATCTGCTGATAGGCCTTCATATAAGATCGATATTGGAGATGGGCAAACTATTAGGCAAAAGGATATTTACAAGAAGCACTGTGATATAAATGCAGAATTAGATCAGGATCTGACCCATGGAACTGAGGAATACTTTCGTTCTCAGGGATCACCTATTCCTGAGAAGGCGGAGCTCCTTAAAAATCAGTCAGAAGTAAATGAGCGAAATGAAAGTCGGACCCTTACAGCGCTGAAGCAGGCAATACAAAAGAAGTCGCCAGCGCATATCAATATTCCTTTTGAAGAACCTCTGTACAATAGGGTAGAGGCCATTTCTTATACAACAAATATTAGAGAACATAGTACAGATAAAAAGAGTGAGGGTAATTCGGATGCCTTTACTGCCAATTGGCAGGCAGCAGACCGCAAAATGATCCTTATTGGCCAGGCGCGGGAGACGGCGCTGAACTCGGAAATTTGCCAGCAACTAGCCGCAGATCCTTCAGTTATGGTGTTGACAGAGACTACATCTAATACGCATCATCCTTCATTTTTCCCTAGTATTGACAGCATTATTGCCCCGCTGGAGAAGATAGAAGATGGAGCGGAATATTTTAGTTCCTTGCAACCGGATATTCTTATCACCTTAGGGGGCCAAATTGTATCAATAAAAATAAAAGCTTTTCTCAGGAAATATCCACCAAAGAGCCATTGGCATTTAGGCGCTACCCGGCCAAACGATACTTTTTTTAAAGGGGTTAGCCATTTAAATCAAGATGCCTCGGCGAGTATAGCCGGATGCTTAATTAATAAAAATAATTCTGATTCCTTGTACCGTCCATCCTTTGAGTCTGTCAAAGCAACTTATCAGGCTGGCAGGGAAAAATATCTGGGTCAAATACCATTTTCAGATTTTAGTGCTTTTGCCGAGATCCTATCAACCTTACCGAAGGATATTGTGGTGCATTTTGCCAATAGTTCTGCTATTAGATATGCGCAATTGTTTGATATGCAAAAGTCAAACAAAGTACATTGTAACCGGGGAACCAGTGGCATTGAAGGGAGCACTTCTACTGCGATCGGGGCTTCCGTTATAAGCAAGAAACCAACAGTCCTTATTTCCGGTGATCTTGGTTTCCTTTATGACAGCAATGCCCTGTGGAACGACTATGTACGTCTTGATTTCAGAATGATCGTAATAAATAACGGTGGAGGTGGGATTTTCAGGATACTGCCAGGTAAAGACAACTCAAAGGCCTTTGAGAAGTTCTTTGAAACAACGCATCAAAGGACTTGCAAGTTCCTATGTGAGGATCATGGGCTGGACTATGAAGCCGTTTCTAATTTGGCTGAGTTGCAGCAAGCATTAAATAACTTCTATCAAGAATCAGACAAGCCTAAGCTATTAGAAGTATTTACGCCCCGTCTTGAAAATGACGAAATTTTGCTCGCGTATTTTGATTTTCTATCTTCGGTAATATCTGAATGATCAATACAAAGTGTAAACCAAATGGCCAATAAAAGAGATGAATTAGTAGAGAAATATATACTTCACATCAAAGACAAATTTGGAGAAACCCCCGACACCGAATTTTTATATAAGGTTACCGTAGCATTAGGCCCTTCTATTTATAATCGTGATTCGGCAACAGTATCAAGTTCAGATGAGAGTGAGCTAGAGCGTGTGAAGAAAAATTTCCTTATAAAAAAACTGGGAATGTCAGATGGCCCCGAACTTATGGAAGGCATTCATAAGGTCATGTCAATTTACGGTGCATCTGTACGAACAAAATACCGAGCTGTGGTGTATTATATGCTTGCAAGACACTTCAAAAAGGAGAGTGTTTACGCCTAGATTACCCTTGCCATTTTTATTGTTTTTAACCCCGCGCACTTTGTCGATGACGCCCTTATTCTTGGTATGTCATATAC
>JAHHLF010000199.1 GCA_018679315.1 Bacteroidia bacterium
GATCTTTTGATCAACCTGACTCCGGATAAACAACATACGAATGTGATCAATGCTGTGATGCCCTTGATGAAGCAAGGATCTACTTTGTCTTATTCACACGGCTTCAACATAGTAGAAGAAGGAATGCAGATCCGTGAGGACATCACGGTGATCATGGTAGCACCAAAAAGTCCGGGATCAGAGGTGCGGGAAGAATATAAACGTGGTTTTGGTGTACCGACCCTTATCGCTGTACATCCGGAGAACGATCCGGAAGGCAAGGGGCTTAGCCAGGCAAAGGCGTACGCGGCAGCTACCGGAGGTCATAAGGCAGGTGTTCTGGAATCTTCTTTTGTAGCCGAAGTGAAGTCGGACCTCATGGGGGAACAGACCATTCTTTGCGGATTACTGCAAACCGGATCTATTTTGTGTTTTGATAAAATGCTTGAAAAAGGTATTGATCCCGGATATGCATCCAAGTTAATACAATACGGCTGGGAGACCGTCACTGAAGGACTCAAGTATGGTGGTATAACTAATATGATGGACAGGCTTTCGAATCCGGCAAAGATCAAAGCTTTCGATATGGCGGAGGAGCTGAAAGATATTATGCGTCCGCTGTTCCATACCCACATGGACAACATCATGAGCGGAAATTTTTCACAGACAATGATGGCCGATTGGGCAGAGGACGACAAAGATCTTCTGAACTGGCGTGCAGCGACTGCTGAAACTGCATTCGAAAAGACACCGGCAGGAACTATGGATATTTCTGAGCAGGAATATTACGATCATGGCGTGCTTATGGTTGCCTTGATCAGGGCAGGAGTAGAACTGGCCTATGAATCTATGGTCGCATCCGGGATCATAGGAGAATCTGCCTATTATGAATCCCTGCATGAAACGCCGCTGATCGCTAATACTATCGCCCGTAAGAAACTATATGAGATGAATCGGGTTATTTCAGATACCGCAGAATACGGTTGCTATCTTTTTGATCATGCATGTAAGCCGTTGTTAGCAGATTTTATGAAAAATATTGACACGGATGTTATTGGAAAACAGTTTGGGGAAGGCAGAGATAATGGTGTAGACAACGCCAAGCTTATTGCCGTGAACCAGGCATTGAGGGAGCATCCGGTAGAAATTGTTGGAGCCAGATTGCGAGAATCCATGACAGCGATGAAACCCATTGTATAACAAATGGAAACCATGAATACAATATTGGAACACATACCTGAAAAGTACCAGATAACAGATGTCTACAGGCATACTACCTACCTGGTAAATGGGGAATTGAAGACGTGGTCAGGTACTATGGCCGATGTGTATTCTACCATTTCATCTACTTCAGAATATTCACCTACCCTCCTGGGTAGTGTACCGGATATGGATGAGGCATCCGGAAAAGAAGCACTTAAAGCAGCTTGTGATGCCTATGACAGGGGACAAGGAGCCTGGCCTACCATGAAGGTGGAAGATCGTGTCGCCTGCATGGAGAAGTTTGTCAGTCTAATGGTTGAAAAGCGGGAGGAAGTTGTTAAGCTACTCATGTGGGAGATCGGTAAAAATCTACCGGATTCAGAAAAGGAATTTGACAGAACGGTCGAGTACATCCAAGATACCATAGAAGAATATAAAGAGCTGGACAGGAATGCCGCTAAATTTCATAAGCATCAGGGTGTTTATGCGCATGTAAGAAGAGGCCCTTTAGGTGTGGTGTTGTGCCTGGGCCCTTATAACTACCCGCTAAACGAAACATTTGCCTTGCTCATACCGGCAATAATAATGGGGAATACCACCATATTTAAACCTGCCAAGCATGGGGTATTGCTAATTGCACCCCTTTTGGATGCATTTGCAAAAAGCTTTCCAAAAGGCGTAGTGAATATCGTATTTGGAAGAGGTCGCACACTAGCCGGCCCGATCATGAAAGAAGGCAGAGTGGATGTCCTTGCTTTAATTGGTAATAGCAAGTCGGCCAATGCCTTACAACAACAACACCCTAAAAGCAACCGACTGCGGTTGGTTTTGGGATTGGAAGCAAAGAACCCGGCAATCATTTTGCCTGACGCTGACCTTGATCTAAGTGTCAATGAATGTATTGCCGGGACGCTTTCCTTTAACGGACAACGATGTACAGCACTGAAAGTACTCTATGTACATGAAGAGATCAAAGAAGCCTTTTTACCGGCTTTCTGTAAGGCAGTTGACGGGCTGACATTTGGAAATCCCTGGGATGAAGGCGCTAAACTCACCCCATTGCCGGAACCTGACAAATCGGATTATATTCAGGAATTGATTGATGACGCCCTTGAAAAAGGGGCAGAGATCATCAATGAGAAGGGTGGGGAACGCACTGAAAATTATATCTGGCCGGCAGTACTATATCCGGTAACTAAGGACATGCGGGTCTATCAGGAAGAACAATTTGGCCCTGTTATCCCTATTTTGTCCTTTACCGAAATTGAAGAACCCCTTGACGATATGGCCGAAAGCAATTATGGTCAGCAAGTAAGTCTCTTTGGAAAAGATGTATACACCCTGGCGCCTTTAATTGATACCTTGGCCAATCTAGTGTGCCGTGTAAACCTCAATAGCTACTGCCAGCGTGGTCCGGATGTGTATCCATTTACCGGAAGAAAAGATTCTGCACAATCTACCCTAAGCGTTCATGACGCTTTGCGTTCATTCTCTATTCGCACATTTGTCGCGTTTAAAGACAATGAATTGAATAATGAGACCGTAAAAAAGCTATTGGAAACGAAGCTATCTAATTTTATAAGTACGGATTATATCCTCTGAATCAGATCAGGTTCAGCATCTTCTCAGTAGCTTTGATCGCACTTACAGTTTGATCTGAGTCCAATCCCCTGGTTACAAAATCGCCTTTGCCATTTTGCCAGGTGATTATGGTCTCACACAGGGCATCGGAGTTACTGCCGGGAGGGATACGAACAGCATAGTCTATCAAAAGCGGTAATTTCTTATTCTTCCGATCATAGACCTTTTGAAGTGCATTCATAAACGCATCAAACTGACCATCGCCCTGGGCGTTCTCTTCGATCTGTTCTCCATCCATTTCCACAGAAATCGTCGTTGAGGGCTTTAAGCCTTTGGAATGGGTGAGTACATAAGAATTAACCTTCACCTTCTCCTGCAGCCCCTCACTGTCCAGGACATCAGAGATGATATAAGGCAGGTCTTCTTTAGTGACGTGTTCTTTCTTGTCCCCTAATTCAATAATTCTTTCGGTAACCTTTTTCAGCTCTTCGTCATTCAGCGTAAGCCCCAGTTCTTCTACGTTTTTCTGGATATTAGCCTTACCGGAGGTTTTCCCCAGCGCGTATTTTCGCTTTCTGCCAAAACGTTCCGGGAGAAGGTCATTGAAATAGAGGTTCTTTTTATTATCTCCATCTGCATGTATGCCTGCTGTTTGTGTAAAGACATTATCCCCAACGATCGGGGTGTTTGCCGGGATCCGGAATCCTGTGAAAGCAGAGACCAGTTTGCTGATCTTAAATAGGGCGGTTTCATCAATGGCGATCTCTACATCTGGCAGAAAATCGTAAATAACAGCCACTGCACTAGCCAGTGGGGCATTACCTGCCCGCTCTCCCATGCCGTTTACTGTAAGATGAAGCCCGTGGCATCCGCCTTTCAAAGCTTCCATGACATTTGCTACACTCAGATCGTAATCATTATGTCCGTGAAAATCAAAATGAATCCCCGGATAGCGATCTACGATCTTTTTTACATACTTTCCTGCTTCGGAGGGGGTAAGTACACCCAGGGTATCAGGTAACATGATCCGTTTTACCGGGAGTTTGGTGAGCATGTCCAGATATTCGAAAACATATTCCGGTGAATTACGCATCCCATTGCTCCAATCCTCGAGGTAGACATTAGTGTCGATCCCCATGGCCATTGCTTGCTCTACATTGTTGGTAATGTCTTCAAAATGTGCTGCAGGCGATTTCCTAAGTTGATGGGTCAGATGATTCAAGGATCCTTTGGTCAACAAGTTTTGCACTTTTGCACCCGACTCCTTCATCCATTTTAAAGAGAGCCCGCCATCAACAAATGTCAGCACTTCTACGGATTTCGTTTTATCATGTTCCTTTGCCCAGGACATGATCTGTTTGACTGATTCCAGCTCCCCGGCTGACACACGCGCAGAGGCTACTTCGATCCTGTCGACCTTTAACTCTTCCAGAAGAAGCGTAGCCAAAGCGAGCTTTTCAGATGCAGTAAAAGAAACGCCTGAGGTTTGTTCGCCATCCCTCAGGGTGGTATCCATTATCTCTATAAACCGTTTCTTCATGGGTCCTGTGGGTATTACAAAGGGGTTTTATCGGCAAAGTCATTGATCTCCTCATTCATATTGAGCAAGTAATCAATGTCATCAAAACCATTTGTTAAATTTTCTTTCTTATACGCAGAGATATCAAAGGATTCTTCGTCTTCCGAACCGCTTAGCGAAATCTTCTGATTGGTTAGGTCGACACAAATTTCGGCCTTGGGATCAGCTTCTATGGCCTTAAATAGCACATCCAGGAATTCAGGACTTACCTGAACCGGCAAGACGCCAATATTGAGGCAATTGTTTCTAAAAATATCAGCAAAGAAACTCGAAACTACACATCGAAATCCGTAGTCATAGATCGCCCATGCTGCGTGTTCCCTTGAAGAACCGGAGCCAAAGTTTTTACCAGCCACGAGGATCTTTCCGGAATAGGTTGGATTATTCAACACAAAATTCTCTTTTGGGCTATCATCTTGATTATATCTCCAGTCTCTGAATAAATTATCTCCAAATCCCTTTCGTTCGGTCGCTTTTAGAAATCGCGCAGGGATGATCTGATCTGTATCCACATTTTCAAGGGGTAGTGGAACAGCAGTACTAGTCAGGTTATTGAATTTGTCGTATGCCATTTTCTCTTATGCGTATTCAGTTTCTAATAAGGTTCTAGGATCCGTAACCTTTCCTGTGACTGCAGCAGCAGCTGCAACTAAAGGACTTGCCAGCAAGGTTCGTGCCCCGGGTCCTTGTCGCCCTTCAAAATTTCTATTCGATGTACTTACAGCGTATTTTCCGCTTGGGATCTTATCGTCATTCATCGCCAGGCAGGCAGAACATCCGGGTTCCCGCAAATTGAATCCCGCTTCAGTTAGTATCTCAAGTATCCCTTCTTCTTTGATCGCCCGTTCAACTTTATGCGATCCGGGTACTAACCAGGCTGTCACATGATCTGCTTTCTTCTTGCCTTTGACTAGACTGGCAAATGCTCTGAAATCCTCAATTCGCCCATTCGTGCAGCTACCGAGAAAAACGTAATCTATCTGCTTGCCGATCATGGAGTCTCCTTCTCCAAAGGCCATATACTCGAGTGACTTTTTATAGGTAGAAGGACTCCCTTTTGCTTCCTTGGCTAGAGGGATTCCTCCTTGAATTCCAACACCCATTCCCGGATTGGTACCAAAAGTTATCATGGGTTCTATAGCGCTGCCATCATATTCAACCTCTTTATCAAATACAGCATTTTCATCAGAATAAAGTGATGTCCAATAGGGGAGCGCTTTTTCCCAGGCATCGCCACGTGGTGTAAAGGTGCGACCCTGTATGTATTCAAATGTCTTTTCATCCGGGGCGATCATTCCGCCTCTTGCGCCCATTTCTATACTTAAATTACATACGGTCATCCGGCCTTCCATGGTCATATCCCGAAATACTTCCCCGGCATATTCAACGAAATAGCCCGTAGCACCTGAGGTACTGAGTTGGGAGATTATATAAAGTGCCACATCTTTAGGGGTCACACCGGTATTTAACTTCCCGTCTATCGTGATCCTCATTTTCCTGGGCTTGGGCTGCATGATACATTGACTGGCCAGTACCATCTCTACTTCAGATGTACCAATTCCAAAGGCTACTGCCCCAAAAGCCCCGTGAGTAGAGGTATGCGAATCGCCACATACGATGGTTGCCCCTGGCAGTGTTATCCCATTTTCCGGGCCAATGACATGTACAATGCCATTGTTTTCATGCCCTAATCCCCAATAGGGAATTCCGTGTTCTTTTGCATTTTCTTCCAAGGCTTTAAGCTGGTTGGCAGATAAAGGATCCTGAACAGGTAAATGTTGATTTATAGTTGGTGTATTATGATCTGCCGTAGCAAAAGTCCGATTAGGATATTTCACTTTTATACCCCGGGACTTCAAACCCCTGAAGGCAACCGGACTTGTCACTTCGTGAACAAGATGCCGATCAATAAATAAAACATCCGGACCATTTTCTATGGACCGGACAACATGTGAATCCCAAACCTTATCAAAGAGTGTTCTCGAAGCGCTCATAAAATCAAATTTGACTGTTGCTAAACTACTGTTTCGTTAAAAATCTACAGAATAGTTGTGCTGGAAATTACGATGTCCAACGCGCTGATTTTTCTATAAGTATTCTTTATAGATATTCCGTGTCAACAATCAATAATTCCTATTTAACAGCAAGGCGACTTAGTTTAACATATTAGTAACGAATAAAGGCGAAAGGGAATCCTATCTTTAAAGGAGAAGAATTCTAACTTAAACAACCTAATTCATGAAACAGTTCTATACATTTTTAACAGCTAGCATGATCTGCCTTATGCTAAGTATACCTGTTCAGGCCGAAGCACAATTAGATCTACCGCGCGGCAGTCAGAAAGCCAAAGTTTCTCAGCATGTTGGCATTTCAGAAATTACGATCGTTTATTCCCGACCAAGTGTTAACAACAGGGAAATTTGGGGAAAATTGGTTCCTTATGGAATGAACAACCTGGGATTTGGAACAGCAAAGGAATCTCCCTGGCGTGCCGGAGCCAATGAAAATACGACCATCAAATTTTCAGATGATGTAACCGTAGAGGGTAAACCTCTCAAAGAAGGGAAGTACGGTTTGCATATGATCATTAATCCTGATAATACGGCAACCGTAATATTTTCTAATAAGCATCAAGCCTGGGGTAGTTACTTTTATGACCCCGCTGATGATGCACTTCGGGTTGATGTGCCCATGAAAGATGCACCTCACACAGAACAACTCACTTATTTATTCACTGATGTAGACGGTACCTCAGCAGTAGCTTCATTGAATTGGGAAAAGAAACAGATCCCATTTAAAATTGGAGTAGATGTTCCAAAAGTTGTATTAGCTGATATCCGAAATAAATTGGAAAATGCCCCGGGTTTTCAACGGCAGACATGGGAACAAGCAGCAGCGTATTCCCTGAATAATGGAGGCGATCTGGAAGAAGCATTGGGATGGATCAATGGCACTATTGAAGGAATGTTCTTTAGCGAAAAAACCTTTGGCAACCTCAGTACAAAAGCACAGATCCTTAACAAGCTGAATCGCACAGCAGAAGCAGATGCTGTAATGGATGAAGCATTGGGCATGGCATCTGTTCTTGAAATGCATGGATACGGTCGGCAATTGATCGGTCTGGGCAAAAAAGAGAAAGCCATGGAAGTCTTCAAGATGAATGCGAAGAAAAACAAGGGAGAATGGCCTGTTGATTATGGTATGGCCAGGGCGTATAGTGCTATGGGGAATTATACTGCAGCGTTAAAGCACTTGAAAATCGCTGCTGGGAGAGCTCCAGATGCGCTGAACCAAAATGCAATTGCTACCAATATGGCTAAGTTGGAAAATGGCGAAGACATAAATTAGCCTAAATATATATGGATAAGCTTGTAGCTAGGGTGTAGTATGTACTACGCCCTAGCTTATATAGTTCCAAATATTCTTTTCTTTCAATAGCACATCCAGGGTTTGTCGGGTGTTGCTATTTTCCTGAGCTGATAGATCAGGGTCTAATTTCATTAATTCCAGAGCGTGGTAGCGCGCAGTTTTAAGGATATCATTATCCTTCACAATATCGGCGATCTTGAGTGCGAGAATACCACTCTGTTGGGTTCCCATAAGATCCCCTGGACCACGTAGCTTGAGATCTACTTCAGCAATTTCAAAGCCGTCGTTAGTGGCAACCATTGTTTCTAAACGTGTTTGTGCATCCTGAGTAAGCTGATCAGCAGACATAAGGATACAATAGCTCTGGTCGGCTCCCCGGCCCACACGACCTCTTAATTGATGTAATTGAGATAAGCCAAAGCGCTCAGCACTTTCAATGATCATGACACTGGCATTTGGGATATCAACACCAACTTCAATAACCGTAGTTGCGACCATGATCTGGGTTTCGCCTTTTACGAACCTGCTCATCTCGTACTCTTTATCCTCAGATTTCATCTTGCCGTGTACAATAGAGATCTGATAGTCAGGCATAGGAAATTCCCGCGATAAACTTTCATACCCATCCATAAGGTCCTTGTAGTCTAATGCCTCTGACTCTTTAATTAAGGGGTAGACAACGTATACTTGGCGTTCTTTCTTTATCTCATCACGAAGAAAAGCAAACACCTGAAGCCGGTTCTTATCGAAGCGATGTGCTGTTTTCACAGGTTTGCGTCCGGGAGGGAGTTCATCAATTACTGAAATATCAAGATCGCCATATAAGCTCATAGCCAAGGTTCTAGGAATAGGCGTCGCTGTCATAACCAGAATATGAGGTGGCCGTTCATTTTTGTGCCAAAGTTTTGATCGTTGGGCTACACCAAATCTGTGTTGTTCATCAATGATGGCAAGCCCCAGGTTTTTAAACTGAACTTTATCTTCCAGGACCGCATGGGTGCCTACTAGAATATGCAGGGAACCATCCTCCAATGCCTCATGGATTCCTTTTCGAACCGACTTTTTTACAGATCCGGTAAGAAGGGAAATTTTAATGGGCATATCTACCAATAAACTTATAAGGCTGTTGTAATGTTGGTTGGCTAATATTTCAGTAGGAGCCATCAAACATGCCTGAAAGCCATTGTCAATTGCCAAAAGCATGGCCATTAGGGCAACTACAGTTTTACCAGATCCTACATCGCCTTGCAACAGCCTGTTCATTTGTGCCTTACTTCCAAGATCGGCCCTGATCTCTTTCATTACTTTCTTTTGTGCCCCTGTCAATTCAAAGGGAAGGTTTTCCTTGTAGAACTGATGAAATTGATCACCTACTTGTTCAAAAGGAAATCCTTTGATCTTCCTTTTCCGTAAGATCTTCTTGGTCAGTAATTGGAGCTGTATAAAGAAGAATTCCTCAAATTTTAATCGGAATTGGGCTTTTGCGAGTTGTGTTGTATCCTCAGGGAAATGAACTTGTCTCATGGCTTGGCTCTTGCCTATTAAAGACAAGGAGGATAAGATACCTTTAGGCAGTGTTTCTTTAAAAGGAGATTCGAGTTCTTCCAACAACTGTTTCACCCAGCCACTCATGAGTCGGTTTGTGATCCCCCGATTGCTCAGTTTCTCTGTGGAGGGATACACAGGTTGCATCTTTATGCGCAGCCCTTTGCGGTGTTCGCTTGACAACTCCATATCGGGATGTGGCATGCTAAAACGACCGTTATACCAATTTACCCTCCCGAACACGACATATTCACTTCCTGCTTTTAGTTGCTTCTTGATCCATTTTTGTCCGCGGAACCAGACCAGGTCCAAACTCCCGGTTGGATCTGAAAAGGTAGCGACAAGCCTGGTGCCACGCTTTTGATCCACTTCGTATACATCCGTAATTCTACCGATGATCTGTACATCTGCACTTTGCCTCTCCAACTGCGAAATGGTATGATACTTGGTTTTGTCTATATATCGATTGGGGAAGACCTGAAGCAGGTCCTGATAGGTTTTAATACCCAATTCTGATTGGAGCAGTGTTGACCGGTTAGGACCTACACCTTTGAGGAAATTTATAGGTGTTTGTAAGTCGCCATGATTCATCAGACGAATTTAAGTCTTCATTGGTTGAACTCCAATTCTGCAAAATGCTAAATTTGAATACTATGAATTCCAATACCGTCTTACTTTTCCTCTTGTTATTTGCTTCCTTGTCTTTAAGCGGGCAACAGACTAAGGTGGATTTCCTATCAGCAGATATTGCCATAATTCCAGACAGTACGGGCCACATAGATGCTACAGCTTCCTATGAACTGCTTGTAAATGAAAAGGCCCGGTCTTTTTTCCTCGATGCTCAAAAGATGAATTTCAGCTCGGTTCGTCTTAATGGGAAAAAAGCGAAATATGAATATGACGGGGAACGTATTGTGATACAGAAGAAATTAAAGCCGGGAAAAACATATCGCTTGTCACTTAAATACAATGTGCAACCCCAACAAGCTGTTTATTTTATCGGATGGAATGATGGAATACCCGACAATAACCAGATCTGGACACAAGGACAAGGCAAATACACCAGTCATTGGGCGCCCAGCCTGGACGATATGAATGACAAAATGGTGTTCGACCTAAGCATCAGCTTTGATAAGGGGTACCAAGTGATCGCAAATGGGGAATTAGAGGATGTTAGTTTGAAGGGAGAACTAAAAGAATGGAAGTATTCAATGGATGCGGCCATGAGCAGTTATTTGCTGGCATTTTCGATCGGGGACTATGATTCAAAAACTATCAGCAGTTCAAGCGGCATACCTATTCAAAATTTCTACTATCGAGGAGATGAGGATACGTATGAGCCTAGCTATCGCTACAGCATGGAACTATTTGATTTTCTGGAAAAAGAGATCGGCATGTCCTATCCCTGGAAGAATTATAAACAGGTGCCTGTTCGGGATTTTTTATATGCGGGCATGGAAAATACAGGATTGACGATTTTCTCAGACGGATTTATGGTAGACAGCCTTGCCTTTGCAGACAAAAATTATATTGAGGTAAATGCTCATGAAATGGCTCATCAATGGTTTGGCAATTTAGTAACTGAAGTAGATGGGAATCACCATTGGTTGCATGAAGGATTTGCCACATACTACGCTTTATTGGCAGAAGGGTCTGTTGTAGGTGAAGAAATGATGTACTGGAAACTGTACGACAAGGCAAAAGCCCTCCAGAAAGCTTCGGAAGCGGGCCAGGGGCAAGCCTTGACTGATCCGAAAGCAAGCAGCCTGACCTTCTATGACAAAGGCGCCTGGGCCCTGGTCATGCTCCGTGAATTAGTGGGAGAGGAGGCTTTCAAAACGGGGACATTGAATTATTTGAAGACGCATCAATTTGGTAATGTTACGATAGCCGATTTTTTGACAGCTATTCGTAAAGCGTCAGGAAAAGACCTATCCACTTTTGAATCTGAATGGTTAGTCGGCACTAATTTTCCTATGGAGCAAGCACGCCTATACCTTTCAAGGCATTCAAAGAGTATACGCGACTTCTTTAATATGCAGCATGAGATCCGAACGAGCAATGCACCAAATGAACGGATCTTGAAAAAGCATTGGGCTTTAAATCCCTTTAAACAACTAAGAGAACGAAGTATACGATTGTATTTTAAGTCACTTTCAAATGAATTCAGAGGCGAAATTTTACGGACAGGGGATCTGAAAATGCGCCAGGCTGTCGTGCAATCAACCTCTCGGATACCTGAAGAATTGCAGGATGCCTATGAAAATTTACTTGAAGACCCCAGTTATCTCACTATGGAACAAGCGCTTTACCTATTATGGGTTCATTTTCCGGATAAACGTTCCGAATATTTAAGAATGACCGAGGGAATAGTTGGGATGCCCGACAAGAATGTGCGACTGATTTGGTTATTGCTTGCTTCTTTAACTAATGACAATACGGATAAGGCTCTTCGTCAGGAGTATCGAAACGAATTGGCTAGCTATACATCACCTGAATATTCATTTGAGGTTAGGCAGCGCGCCTTTATTTTGCTTGCTGAAATTCAGGGAATGAATGACCAAAACTTTAAAGATTTGATCAATGCAACGGTCCATCCACAATATGCGTTTCGCTCTTTTGCACGAGAACTCCTTGACAGCTATCTGAAAGATCCTGACAAAAAAAGGCGTCTTAGAAGATTAGCTGATGGACTAAAGCCATCTGAACTTCGTTATATAACAAAGAAACTGACCATAGAATGAGAGCCTTAGTCATATCCGGAGGGGGAAGTAAAGGAGCTTTTGCAGGCGGAGTTGCACAATTCCTGATGGAAGGCTTAAATTATGACTATGACCTGTTCCTTGGTACTTCAACAGGCAGTTTATTGATCCCTCACCTGGCATTGAATAAGATCGAAAAGATCAGAAAAGTATATACCTCGGTAGATCAGGATAGTATTTTTAGCAATTGTCCGTTCACCATTCAGAAAAAACACGGTGTAGCCAATATTGGCATTAACCACTGGAATGTGTTCAAGAATTTTTATAAAGGAAGGAAGACGTTTGGCGAAAGCAAAAATCTTCTAAAGCTGATTAAGAGGTCTTTTACACCGGAAGAATTTGAGGAGTTAAAGAACGGATCTAAAGAAATTATTGTTACCGTGTCTAATCTTTCATTGAATCAGGTAGAATACAAATCTATCAATGATTTTGAATATGATGAATTTTGTGAATGGATCTGGATCTCTTGTAATTATACGCCTTTTATGAGCCTGGTACGCAAACACGGATGTGAATACGCAGATGGAGGTCTGGGTAGTATGGTGCCTATAGAAGAGGCCATAAACAGGGGGGCCACTCATGTTGATGCTGTGATCCTACACACGGAGGTAACCCATTTAAACCGTATGCCTTCAAAAAATGCATTTTCCTTATTGACTAATATGTTCGCTTTTATGCTGGATCGGATCGAGCGTCAAAATATCCGGATAGGTAAACTTGTGGCCGGACATATGGATGCGACTATTAATTTCTACTATACGCCAACGATACTCACTACCAACTCACTCATCTTTGATGAAGAGAAGATGAATAATTGGTGGCGAAGTGGCTTTGACTATGCCAGGTCTAAGAATGTAGATTTAAGTCCGATCGAGCCCGAATAGGCTACCAGAGTTCACTGATCTCTTTTTTAATATACGCGAGAGCGGTCGCAGAAGGCGATTGCATATCCATTGTTTCATTCAGGATACCTTCCCGGAGTTTATCTGCTGAATCTGCTTCGCTCATTGCTGCCTTTCGGATAATTTGAATAGTAGCTCCTTTTGCGGCCTTAATTATATTCCAGCATTCATTACTAATATAGATCTGCTGGGCCAGGTTATGATCGAACTCTTTTTCGATATTACTGATCAGCAAGTTCTCATATTTGCCTTTGTCATTAGACTGAGGGGCCACTCGCACTACCAGACTTGTGATATTGATACGTTCCAGAAACAGGGCCATTCGCTCGTATGCTTGTAGCCGGATGGGCAACACATTTTTCTGGGATTCCTTGTGCAGCAAATATCGTCTGCGGCCTTCCTCATTATTAGTGTGCATTCGAAAAAAGTAAAAAGCAACGGCTCCGGTAACTACTGCAGGTAGTAAGAAGCCAAATAATTGGAAGATATCGTCTCCGGTCATGTGGTTTAGTTTAGTTCAATTTAATGCATCCAGTGAATACGCAATAAGAACGATTGCAATGTGGAAAAAGTATGCAGGCTTCGCTCTGTTTACACTCCCACCTGGGCCTTTCCACCTAAATATTGACATTTGTATAGATCATACATGCCGAATTCTATTAAGGCGTATTCAAATAGTCTAAGCTCATTTCAGTCAGCGCTTTCACCCCGAGTAATAATCCACTGTCATCAATCAGAAAATCCGGCGTATGATGCGGATAAGGGGTAGTGTTACCGGGAGTCATCCCCCCGAGAAAGAAATAAAATCCGGGTACTTCCCGCTGAAAATATGAGAAATCTTCTGCGCCTGTGACCGCTTTTTGTGTCTGGACATTGGCATCCCCTGCAACCCGCTGCATAGTTGGCAGCATTTGTGCCACAAGATCCGGATCGTTAAATGTTATATCCGTAGCATCACGTATTTCAATAGTCGCTTCACCGCCATATGCCTTGGCAATAGCAGGAACCATTTCTTCCATTCTTTTATTTATATGATCCTTCATGCCGTAATCAAGAGTACGTATCGTACCGATCATTTCAGCGCTTTCCGGAATAATGTTGAATCGCACCCCACTTTTGATCTTACCAACAGTGATCACAGCTGCTTCCTTAGTGAGATTAGCTTCCCGGCTGATGATCGTCTGGAGTCCGTCTATGATCTTCGCACTGATCAAAATTGGATCAACACCAGACCAGGGTTGTGAACCATGTGATTGCTTTCCTTTTACATTAATGGTAAAACTCTGAGCAGCAGCCATCGTGCCTCCGGCTTTATACCTTATTTTGCCCACGGGCGTTTGAGAATTGATATGCAAACCAAAGATGGCATTTACATCCGGGTTTTTTAAAACGCCTTCCTTGACCATTAGTAAGGCGCCCCCTTCCTCTCCGGGTGGTGGCCCTTCTTCGGCAGGCTGGAAAATAAACTTCACACTTCCTTTTATTTTGTCTTTTTGAGCAGCCAGGATCTCAGCAACACCCATAAGGATGGCTACATGAGTGTCATGACCACAGGCGTGCATCACCCCAACAGACTCACCCATAAACTCAGAAGTAGCCTGAGATCGATATGGCAAGTCGTTCCGCTCTGTTACAGGGAGTGCATCAATATCTGCACGCAAGGCCACTACTTTCCCCGGTAGATCTCCTTTTAACAAGCCTACTACCCCTGTATGGGCGACACCCGTTTGAACTTCGATCCCAAGAGCACCAAGGTGGTCGGCGATCTTCGCCGCGGTATTGAATTCCCTATTTGATAATTCAGGGTTTTGATGTATGTCTCTCCTCCAGGTGATAACCTTGTCCTCAACGGACTCATAATCTATATTGTATTGGTTTCCCTGGGCACTTAGTGCCGTTAGGAATCCCATACATAAAATTGAAAAAATAATTTTCATAAAGTGCTGATTTAAAATTTTATAAGTGTGTAGTTTTGATCTGTTAGTTGAATAATCGCTGTCATTGCGGAAAGAGACATTTGTACCCCTTTAATCGTATTTTCTGCAGGTACTCCCCGAGATAAAGAAGATTGTCCGCAAAAAATGACTTTCGCTCCGGCATCGATCAAGGCGGATACCAATTCAAAATTGGGATTTGAGACACCGTATCGCTCAGTATAGGCCTCTTGAGTCATGATATCCTTAGAGGCTTTGTTGTGCACTACCAGGGCTACTTGAAGATTATCTTCCGCGATCCCGTGTTGAGCATGCATATTTAAAAACCTGGCCGCGGTTTCAATACTCGCATTGATCTGTTCGTGGC
>JAHHLF010000003.1 GCA_018679315.1 Bacteroidia bacterium
CCGCGAAGCCATCGAATTGGCGTTTTATGGAGCTTCAGTGATTCACCCTAAAACGTTACAGCCTTTACAACGAAAAGAGATCCCACTTCATGTAAAATCATTTAAACAGCCCACTAATGCGGGCACAACCGTTGGGAAAGGGGTGCTGCTCGATCCTATGACACCTTGCTTTATCTTGAAAAAAGACCAGGTGTTGTTAAAACTAAGTACACTTGATTTCTCTTTTATTGTTGAACGCAATATCAGCTCCATATTTAGAACACTGCACGAGCATAGAATGAAGGTAGAACTTATGCAGAATTCGGCCATCAGTATTTCCATGTGTTTGGATACTACTTTTGGAAATTTGGCTTCACTGCTAAGAGAATTAGAATCGACATATAAGATCGAATTCTTTGAAGGCGTTGACCTATATACGATCCGACATTTTGATGAAGAATCCATTGATAAGATCATCAATTCCAAGTCCGTGATCCTTGAGCAAAGAGGCAGGGAAACCGTTCAACTCGTGGTTCGCACCAATGCCGATTGAGGCTTTTAACTATATTTATCTTATCAACAGCCACTGAATCCATGGGACTCGTCACTGCTAAAGAAGTTGCCAGAGCAATTAACCTCGATAAATACGGAATATTCGGGGTGTTTATGGGGTGGATTTTGATGAAGATCACCAAGATCTCTACCATCAACAACTTTTATAGCAAGCATGAGCACCTTGATGGAAGGGAATTCCTGGATGCTATTCTTGAACATTATGAGATCGACTTTGAAATTCCGGAAGCCGACTTCAAAAGGCTGCCGGCGGAAGGGCCTTTTATAACCATTAGCAATCACCCCCTCGGAGGTATTGATGGGGTATTGTTATTGAAACTGTTGTTAGAAAAAAGACCAGATTTTAAGGTGATGGGGAATTTCCTATTGCACCGGGTGGCGCCTTTAGCCCCTTTTATTTTAGCCGTCAATCCATTTGAAAACAGGAAAGAGGCACAGAGTAGTCTGGCAGGGTTTAAACAGGCATTAACGCACTTAAATGAAGGAAGTTCTCTGGGTATTTTCCCGGCGGGGGAAGTATCTACTTATAAAGATGGTAAACTTATTGTGGACAGGCCTTGGGAAGAGACCGCCATTAAATTAATCCGCAGAGCGAATGTGCCCGTTGTGCCTATCTACTTTCACGCGAAGAACAGTAGGTTATTCTACAGGCTTTCCAAGATCAATGATATATTCCGCACGGCAAAATTACCTTCCGAATTAACTACGCAACGCAGCAGAGCGATCAAGGTTCGAATTGGCCAGCCCATTTCTGTCGGTCTTCAGAACGAACAGGAATCCCTGGATGCATTTACAGAACTGCTTCGTAAAAAGACCTATATCCTTGCCAATGCCTATGAAAAAGAGGGTTTGTTAAAGCAAATCCCCGGAAGCTTAAAGATTCCTAAACCAGCCAGAAAGATTGCAACGGCAGTACGAACAGAGGTAATTGAAGGCGAGATAGATAAGCTTCGGGAGAAGGATCTGAGATTATTGCAGAGTAATAATTACGAAGTGTTCCTCGCTCAGGAACAGGATATGCCATTTATCCTCCAGGAAATTGGCAGACAGCGGGAAATTACATTTAGAGAAGTAGGGGAAGGGACAAATAATCCTGTAGACCTGGATGAATTCGACTCTTACTATCATCATTTGTTTTTGTGGGATGACAGAGACAAAGAGATCGTTGGTGCTTATCGTATGGGAATGGGGTCGCAAATATTTCCCGAATACGGCATTGATGGATTTTACCTGCAAGACCTCTTTCGTTTCGAACCGGAACTGTTTGATATGATGAGCAAGTCCATAGAAATGGGCCGTGCATATATTGTAAAAGAGTACCAGCAAAAACCGATGCCGCTCTTTTTACTGTGGAAAGGTATTGTACATACGACGCTGAGGTTTCCTGAGCATAAATACCTGATCGGCGGTGTGAGTATCAGCAATCAGTTCTCCAACTTTTCAAAGTCGCTCATGATCGAATTCATGAAGTCGCATTACTGGGATCCTTATGTAGCCCAATACATCAGACCCAAGAAAGAGTTTAAGGTTAAGCTAACTGATGCAGATAAGGAATTTGTTTTTGATGAGACAAAGGCAGATGTGAACAAGTTTGACCGACTCATTGATGAAGTTGAACCCGGCAGCTTAAGGCTACCGGTCCTGATCAAAAAGTACATTAAGCAAAATGCTAAGGTGATCGCTTTTAACGTGGATCCCTTGTTTAACAATGCAGTAGATGGCCTAATGTATATTAAGATTGCCGACCTGCCGGAAAGTACTGTAAAACCGGTTATGGAAGAATTCCAGGCAGAATTGGAGCGCAAGCTCTCAGAAAATAGCGATACGGCTTAGGATAATTCGTCCTCAATAAAATCCTGCACAAACTTTTTTATTTCTTCTCTTGCTTTTAAGAATGCCTGGTGCTTTTCATTCTCACTACCAACCACTTTAGAAGGATCGAAGAAATTATGATGTATACGAAGGGCAGATTTGGCCGGGATATAGGGACAATTTTCTTTGGCGTGGTCACAGACCGTAATGATATAATCCCAAGAGATACCTTCATACTCATCCACATGATTTGAGGTATGATCGCTAATATCTATTCCATCTTCGGCCATTATGGCAACCGCCCCGGGATTTAAGCCATGTGTTTCTATGCCTGCGCTATAAACATGGGCTTTATCTTGTAAGGTTTCTAAATACCCATGGGCCATTTGGCTTCTACAGGAATTACCGGTGCAAAGTACCAGGATGTTTTTCACGTCTTTACTATTTAATCGATTCCAACTTTTGTACTTCGTCTTTCGAAAAGTACATTATCTTTCCAGGTTTTATCTAATTTGCCCACACGTTCCCTGTAGCCGATCTTTCGAAAACCTACATTTTCATGCAGGACAATACTGGCTGTGTTTTCAGGGAATATCCCGGCTTGCAATGTCCATAAACCTGCGTCTTCACTATGGGTTATTAATGCCTGCATGAGAGATTTACCCACGCCCTTGCCCCGGGCATTATCTGCTACATAGACACTAACCTCAGCGACTCCTCCATATACACATCTACCGGAGACAGGAGACAAGGCGGCCCAGCCATGGATCTTTCCCTCATCCTCGGCCACAATCCGGCAATCGGAGAGGTGATTTTTATCCCAGTCTTCATAGCTTGGAACTTCCTGTTCAAAGGTTGCGTAGCCAGTGGCCATGCCTTCGGCATATATCCGGGCTACATCTTCCCAATCAGAGGGTTGCATGGATC
>JAHHLF010000241.1 GCA_018679315.1 Bacteroidia bacterium
CTGATAGCAGCGGTAGTAGTCTCTTCCTGTAACAAGGATGCTTCCGATGAGGTAATTGTAGATCAGGAAACGTTTGATGTACAAGAACTAAAGGCAAGTGATGAAGCAGAATTGATCACAGAAGAAGTCTTGAATGTTGGTGAAGATGTGTATGCTGCAGATGAGTTGTCCTTCTCAAACAAGGGCTATACCTCTGATTTTCTTCCTGACTGTGTGACCATCACAACGGTGATCACTAGTACTTCTAAGGAGAAAACGATCGACTTTGGTGATGGTTGTGAGTTGCCAAATGGAAATGTGCTCAGCGGAATTATTTATTTAAGTTATCTCAAGGACACAGATGTGCCAATGAATACCTTGTCCATGAGTCTTGAGAATTTCACTTTTAACGGTGTAGCCGTTGAAGGTAGTGCTTCTGTTGATCGCGTACGGTCTAATGAGAATGGTAATCCACAGTCAGATGCTTCTGCCAGCTTTAATGCTACATGGCCAGATGGATCTACAGCTAGCTTTACCGGGAATCGAACCCGAGAGTGGATCGAAGGTTATGGCTCCGGATTCTGGGGAGATAATGTCTTCCTGATCAGTGGCAGTGCTACATATACAGGCCCCCTAGGGAATGTGTTTATGAAGGAGACTATTACGCCTTTACGAAGAGAATTGGCTTGCCGATTCATTGTAAGCGGTGTTCTGGAGATCAGTAGGAACGATGCTACAGCGAGTCTTGATTTCGGTGATGGTTCCTGTGATGCAGTTGGGATATTAACGTATCCTGATGGTTCAACAGAGGAGATCTTTCTACGAAGATTCAAGCCGTAAATTCTTGCTATGAATTATATTAAAAAACCCTGTAGTGTGTACTGCAGGGTTTTTTTTATGATCTAACGGGTTGATTTTGGATCAGATCTAAATATAGATTGATATTCTTCTTTAGATCCCTTCTATGGCTGATAAAATCCAGGAAACCGTGTTCCTGAACAAATTCTGCAGTTTGAAACCCTTCCGGCAATTCCTTACCCGTTGCTTCCTTTACGACACGTGGACCGGCAAAGCCTATAAGAGCACCAGGCTCCGAAATATTGATATCGCCAAGCATGGCATAAGAAGCTGTTGTACCTCCGGTTGTAGGGTCTGTGCAAAGGGAGATATATGGAATTTGTTTTGCTGCCAATTGGGCCAATTTGGCTGAGGTTTTTGCCAATTGCATGAGCGATAAGGCGGCTTCCATCATTCGGGCCCCTCCGGATTTGGAGATCATAACAAAAGGAACTTCTTTTTTAATGGAATAGTCGATGGCTCGAGCAATCTTTTCACCAACAACGCTTCCCATCGATCCCCCGATAAAAGTGAAATCCATACAAGCAACAACCAGATCTTTCCCAAGTGACTTACCAACAGCGGTACGTACGGCATCTTTTAAGCCAGTTTTGGCCTGTGCGGCCTTTAATCGATCTGAATATTTTTTGGTGTCTTCGAATTTTAACGGATCCTTAGAAGTAAGTTTTGTGTTGAGTTCTTTGTACTTATTGTCGTCAAAAAGGATCTCAAAATATTCCTTACTGCCAATACGAACATGATAATCATCTTCCGGACTTACATAAAAGTTTTCTGCTAATTCCTCTGCTTCTACGATCTTACCTGTGGGCGATTTATACCAAAGTCCGCGCGGGGTATCTTTTTTTTCCTCCGTAGAAGTTTGGATCCCTTTTTCCGTGCGTTTAAACCAAGCTGTCATATCGGGCGTGTTTTGTGGATCTTTTTTAGAGGGTGTTGACATTGTTCAGATCTTCAAAGGCCTTTTTTAGCCTGGCTACAAAGGTCTTTTCACCTTCCCTTAGCCAAACCCGGGGATCGTATTGTTTTTTATTAGGAACATCTGCCCCTTCAGGATTCCCTATCTGTGATTGAAGATAGGCATTTTTATCCTGGATATAGTCTCTGACACCTGTCATAAAAGCATACTGGAGATCCGTATCGATATTCATCTTGATCACCCCGTAACCTAAAGCTTCCCTTATCTCCTCCAAAGTAGAACCGGAACCCCCGTGAAAAACAAAA
>JAHHLF010000032.1 GCA_018679315.1 Bacteroidia bacterium
GTCCTCAAACATCTCGAATTCCTCCTGTATTTCCTCCTGTATGTCTGCTATCTTCATAATCTTATTTCCCGATCGTTTTTTCAGCCAATTCTAATACAGCATTTACGAGGGGTTTTATTTCTTCTGGTGGATTCCCATGATCAAAGTTGGGGCTTTTAAATCTCTTTTCCATGGTCTTTACCATTAATCCTGCAATTGGTGCACCATCTACCTCTTGCAAGGATGTAGAAGCTTCCATATCATCTAACTTCTTTAGTTCAATAGCTTCGATCAGACTTAATAGCACATCCCACTCCTCAATTTCGATCGGATATACCTGGTCATCCTCAGATCTTCTATCCATTCTGATCTGCATCGTCGTAGGCATTACCCTAACCTAGTAAAAATATCCTCGGGTACTGGCTGAATACGTGATCTCAGTAATATCCATGATATTTCTATCTTTCTGACTACAGCCTTTTAAGACAGCCAAACCAAGCACTGCTATCATCAAATATTTCATCTTCTTATGCGCTGAACGGCAAAAATAAAAAAACGACTGTTATGCCTTGTTCTAATTAAGGTTTTACTAAGAAAACTTTATAGTAACATTTTGATAGCCCGCTCAATACCTGAAATCAACACATCTACTTCTTCATTGGTATTGTAGAAACTAAAACTGGCACGTACCGTGCCCGGGATCTGATAGAAGTCCATGATCGGTTGTGCACAATGATGCCCAGTTCTCACGGCGATACCCATTTTATCTAATAAGGTCCCAAGGTCATAGGGATGGATCCCTTCTATATTGAAGGAAATAACTGCAGCTTTTTCCGATGAAGTTCCAAATATTCTCATTCCAGGGATTTCCAGTAATTTTTTTGTCGCGTAACGCAGCAACTCATCCTCATAATCCAATATGTTCTGCATACCAATGGCATCGAGGTATCTTATCGCTACGCCAAAGGCGATCCCACCACAGATATTAGGTGTTCCCGCCTCAAATTTATGGGGCAAATCGGCATAAGTGGTCTTTTCAAAGGTCACCTCGCTGATCATTTCACCACCCCCTTGATACGGAGGTAGCATTCGTAACCATTCTTCCTTACCGTAAAGCATGCCGATCCCTGTTGGACCACACATTTTATGGGCAGATGCCGTATAAAAATCTACATCAAGTGCCTGCAGATCTACAGCCATATGAGGAGCAGCCTGGGCACCGTCTATCAAAACTGCAGCGCCTGTATCATGGGCCCATTGGATCATGTCTTTTACCGGATTGATCGTACCCAGTGCATTTGACACATGGTTAAAAAAGACCAGCCGCGTTTTGTCATTGAGCAAATCGCGATAAGTATCCAGAATCAAATCTCCTTCTTCATCCATAGGGATGACTTTTAAAACAGCGCCAGTATGGTCGCAAAGCATTTGTACGGGTACGATATTGGAATGGTGTTCCATGGCTGAAACAAGTACCTCATCACCCGGTTTTAGAACACTGCGGAAACCATGAGTAACGATATTAATGCTATGAGTCGTTCCAGAAGTAAAAATAATTTCATGCGTATGTTCTGCATTAAAATGGCCTTGCAACTTCTTTCTCGCAAATTCATATGCTTCGGTGGCCTCCTGAGCCAGGGTATGGACACCGCGATGAATATTCGCATTATAATAACTGTAATATTTCGTGATCGCATCGATTACCAGCTGGGGTGTCTGGGAGGTGGCAGCATTGTCAAAATAAACGAGGGGGTTACCATTGATTTCCCGCTGTAGTATGGGAAAGTCTTTTCGAATCGCTTGAATATCGAGGGCTGTAGAAGGCATATTTATGGTTTTAGCCTTGTTACAGGTCAAATCCTAATTTGACTTCTAACTTGCTGGCTATAAGCTTATTAATTCTTTTTTTCAATTCCGGTATGCGTACACTCTCCAATACGTTATTGGCAAAGGCGTACATTAAAAGTGCAGCTGCTTCTTTTTCAGGAATTCCCCTGGTCTGCAGATAAAACAGCGCTTCGCGGTCTAATTGACCAATGGTACAACCATGTGAACACTTGACATCATCGGCAAAGATCTCCAATTGTGGTTTGGAGTTTACAGTAGCCCGATCGCTGATCAGGACATTGTTGTTTTGCTGAAAAGCATTTGTTTTTTGTGCGATCTCATCAACGATGATCTTCCCATTGAATACACCCGTTGCCCGATCATTGAATATTCCTTTATAATCCTGGTGGCTTTCACTATTGGGTTGTCGATGGTGTACCAATGTATGGTGATCCACATGTTGTTTTTCATCCAGGATAGTCACGCCTTTCAGTGTGGAATCAACGTATTCGCCGTCCTGGTAGAAATTGAGATTATTGCGTGTCAATTTACCTCCAAAGGCGAATGTATGCACGCTCACATGGCTTTTTCCTTTCTGGTCGATATAGGTGTTATCGATCAGTGAAGCCCCTTGCATATCATTCTGAACTTTATAATAATCGACATTGGCGTTTTTGCCGGCAAAGATCTCGGTGACCGAATTCGTCAGAACCTCATTTGCGGTCAGACTTTGATGCCTTTCGAGCACTTGTAATTCAGCATTTTCCTCAACAATGATCAAGTTTCTCGGTTGAAGCATTAATGCGGCTTCATTTCCCGTAGCGAAGTGTAAGATCTCCACGGGTTTCATGGGCGCCTTATGCTTGGGGATGTAAATATATGCTCCTTCCTTACTGAAAGCCGTATTTAAACTTGTTAGTGAATCGTCCTTGGCTGCTACCGTATTGAAATAGACATCTACAACGGGCTTATACATGGGTTTGGTGAGGGCTGCGCTTAACAAACATATATCCACACCGTCATGGGTTGTTTCTGAAAGGTAAGAGCTATAGATCCCATCTATGAATACGATCTTATAGGTGTCAACTTCATGCAGGAAATACTTCTTTACATCTTTATATTCCAGGGCATCTGCTTCCTTGGGAAAAATGCTGAAATTTGTCTTCTGAAGTTGTTTCAATGAAGTGTATTTCCAGGCCTCTTCTTTTCTCCCCGGAAATCCTTTATTCTCAAATGTTTTTATGGCTTCGGAGCGTATATCATGCACCGGATGATCTACATCGATCGTATTCTCGAACGCCAGAAATGATGAGACTAATTTTTCCTTTAAATCCATAGTAAAGCAGCTTACAACTTAAGCAACAGGTTCATTTTTTAACCAATCATAGCCCTTTTCGTCTAATTGGAGAGCTAAGTCCTTGTCGCCCGATTTAACGATCTTTCCTTCATTTAATACATGTACAAAATCAGGCACGATATATTCTAAAAGTCTTTGATAATGAGTGATAATAATAATGGCATTATCCTTACCCCTTAGTTTATTTACGCCATTGGCAACGATCCGAAGGGCATCAATATCCAGGCCTGAATCTGTTTCATCCAGGATAGCCAATTTAGGTTCGAGCATGGCCATTTGGAAAATCTCATTCCTCTTTTTCTCACCACCTGAAAAGCCTTCATTCAGGGAACGCGATAAGAACTTTCTGTCTATGTCCAACAGCTCAGATTTTTGACGGATGCGCTTGAGCATTACATTGGCAGGCATTTCTTTTTCCCCTCTGGCTTTACGAGATTCATTGATCGCAGTTTTCATAAAATTGGTGACCGTAACACCCGGGATCTCTACCGGATATTGGAAGGACATAAATACGCCTTTGTGCGCCCGTTCTTCAGGAGAAACATCTTCCAGGTCCTCCCCGTTAAGGAGTACGATCCCCTGGGTAACCTCAAATTCTTCTTTCCCTGCAATAACGGATGCCAAGGTGCTTTTTCCAGAACCGTTTGGGCCCATTATGGCATGAACTTCCCCAGGATTTACCTCAAGGTTGATCCCATTTAATATTTCATTGCCTTCAACACCGGCATGTAAATCTTTGATCTTTAACATTCGTTTACTATTCAATCTGTTATCAATTGATCTTACTTATCCTACTGAGCCTTCAAGGCTGATCTCCAATAATTTTTGTGCTTCCACGGCAAACTCCATGGGAAGCTTATTCAGAACTTCCTTACTGAACCCGTTGACAATTAGGGCAATCGCTTTTTCAGTATCAATCCCCCGCTGGTTGCAATAGAAGATCTGATCCTCACCGATCTTACTAGTCGTGGCCTCGTGTTCTATCTGAGCTGTTTTGTTCTTTACTTCAATATAAGGGAAGGTATGTGCCCCGCATTTATTCCCCATTAAGAGTGAATCGCACTGAGAGAAATTCCTGGCATTCGATGCCCTGCTGTGTACTTGCACAAGTCCTCTATAACTATTCTGAGATTTACCTGCAGAGATACCTTTACTTATAATGGTACTTCTGGTATTTTTCCCTAAATGGATCATCTTCGTCCCTGTATCGGCTTGCTGATAATTATTCGTTACAGCAATCGAATAGAATTCCCCAATGGAATTATCGCCTTTAAGAATACAGGAAGGGTATTTCCAGGTAATTGCGGATCCCGTCTCAACTTGTGTCCAGGAGATCTTCGCATTCTTCTCGCAAATACCTCTTTTAGTGACAAAATTGAAAACACCACCTTTGCCTTCTTTATTGCCAGGATACCAATTTTGCACGGTAGAGTACTTGATCTCTGAATTATCCAAAGCGATCAGTTCTACAACGGCTGCATGGAGTTGATTTTCATCACGGGATGGCGCCGTACAGCCTTCCAGGTAGCTCACATAACTTCCTTCATCAGCTATAACCAGGGTGCGTTCAAATTGTCCGGTTCCGGCTTGGTTGATACGGAAATAGGTTGACAATTCCATGGGGCAACGTACTCCTTTTGGTATATAACAAAAAGAACCATCGGAAAAAACCGCAGAATTTAAGGCTGCATAGAAATTATCCTTCTGCGGGACAACAGAGCCTATATATTTCTTAACAAGTTCGGGATGTTCTTTGATGGCTTCGGCCATAGAACAAAATATGATCCCTCTTTCGGCCAATGTCTTTTTAAACGTAGTGGCTACAGATACAGAATCCATAACAATATCTACAGCTACCCCAGCCAATTTCTTTTGTTCCTCAATTGGGATTCCCAATCGCTTAAACGTATCGAGCAATTCCGGATCTACCTCATCGAGGCTTTCGTATTTTGGTTTTTTATTAGGTGCAGAGTAATAGGATATATCCTGAAATTCGGGTTTCTTGTAATTGATATTGGCCCATTCGGGCTCTTCCATTTCTTTCCAAATCCGAAACGACTCCAGGCGCCATTCCGTCATCCATTCAGGTTCTTCTTTCTTTTTGGAAATACCCCTGACGATATCCTCATTTAACCCTTTCGGAAAGGTATCCGACTCAATATCTGTATAGAAACCATATTCGTATTCCTTGGTTTCCAACTCCTTTTTTAATTCCTCTTCAGTATATGCCATGAGATCGCTCTTGGTTTAGAAAAAAGAACTTATAATGAAAAGCTCTCTCCACATCCACAGGTTCGCTGTGCATTCGGATTGTTAAACACAAACCCTTTTCCGTTAAGTCCGCCTGAATATTCTAAAGTCGTCCCAACGAGGTATAAAAAACTTTTCTTATCTACGATTATGCGTACGTTATTATCCTCAAATACCTTATCCAATTCGTTCGCTGCCTTGTCAAAATCCAATTCGTATGACAGACCACTGCAACCACCACTCTTAACCCCAACACGCACATAATCTTTCGATGCATCAAAACCCCCTTCGGTCATTAATGCGATCACTTTTTCTTTTGCGCCTTCAGATACTTTGATCATCCTTATATGGATTAATTCTAAATAGAGTACAAATATAGCGCAAACCTAGGGTTTTACCATAGGTAATAACATTATTATAACGATAAAAGAATAAGAAAAAATTATAGTGAATAGCGTACTGAACTATTTGATCTTTACCACTACCAGATCTGTACTTCCTTTATGAGATATTCCGGCCATATCGGGACTTCCACTTTCGCCGATCAAGACTACACTTTTATCCGGGTTTTCAATGGCGTCAAATGCAAAATCCAGTCCTTGGCCACCAAAGGATTGTTGCCACAATACCTGTCCATTATCATCAGTGCGCAGAACCCACATATCATTCTCTCCAAAATTTTCGGAGCTATCGCCATCGATGCTTTTTGAGTTTCCAGAAATGATATAACCCCCGCGCCTGGCAACCCGTATGCTCCTGGCTAATTCTGAAGCTGTACCACCTATGCTTTTCTCCCACAATAACTCCCCTTGTTGGTCAATTTTGATCATCCAAACGTCAGAATCGCCAATAGGATTTGAAATATCACTATCAGCGGAAAAGGAATGCCCTGCAACTACATAGGCCCCATCATTTGTCAGGCTAATATCATAAGCAATATCTACACCGCTTCCGCCATAGGATCTTTCCCAGATCAATTGGCCCTCCTCCGAGATTTTGAGGACCCAGAAATCGTAGCTGCCCCTTGAATTACTAATGTCGAAATCATCACTCTCAGATGCGCCAGCTATGATATAGCCTCCATCCCAGGCGGGAACTACAGAATAGGCCCGGTCATTATTCGTTCCTCCAAAATAGCGACGCCATTGGAGGTTTCCATTTGCATCGATCTTTGTGCCCCAAAATTCGCCAACTCCATGTCGGGTGCTGGGGATTGCTTTTTCATCATAGCCATCGGAGCGGGCTGAAGTAATATCCAGAAAACCGACAAAAAAGAAACCGCCATCGGCTGTTTGGATGATATCATAGGAATGATCATGCCCTGAAAAACCAAAGCTGCGTTCCCAAAGTATATTGCCTTTGGAATCGAGTCGAAGGATCCATTTGTCGTGAAACCCTTCATTGTTACTGGAATCACCATCGCCACTCATGGCGTAACCTGTAATCGCATAGCCGCCATCTGCAGTTTGTATGATAGATTGGCCCTGGTCATCGCGAGATCCGCCATAGGTTTTACTCCACAGCAATTCTCCTTCATTATCAAGTCTAAGCAGCCAATAGTCATTGACTGCTGTAGTTTTCCCGGTCAGGTCTCCATCAGTACTATTAGAAAAACCAAAAACGGCATAGCCGCCGTCCTGGGTTCGGATAATAGATCGCCCTGTATCCTCGCCACTACCCCCATAGGCTCTCACCCATTCCAGTTCACCAATAAAAAATGTATCATCAATCTCACCATTGATGTTGTAGATCTCATCATCCTGGCATGAAAAGATCGCTAAAAAACCGAGTATGTATATTACTTTTTTCAAAGAGCGTCTTAATTGGAACGCTGTACGACAAAGAGTCCGGAATTAATGTCAGATATGATAATCTTGCCAGAATCGAAATATGGATAAACACTCCATACACCACTAAATTGAGCTGAATTATTTACTGGGTAGGTATCAAAGAACCCTGTCTCTGTAATAGTTTGAGAATCTATTGCTGAAATATCTAAAACGCGCATCCCTGCCGTGTAATTGGCTAAGAAGTATTCATCGCCCTTGACATAACCATTATGGTCAATAGCAGATGTTGGGCCCAGATAGGTAGTGTGCAAGACAGGATTATCCATGTCTGTCATATCAAATATCAGGGTGCGCGAATTAAACAAAAAGTTGATCTCATCCAATTCATCCCCAACGATCAGATACTTGTGATCTTCCGTGAACCAGCCCTGATGGGTATAGGCCCTGTTAGAATAATTGATCGTACTTAGATTAGCAGGGTTAGCTTTATCGCTTACATCAACCACAACTACATTCGTTTCATTTGCGCCCACATAAATCTCTTTCCCTACATGTTCGGCATCCGGACCGTTATATGTTATCACATTGGCGTCATGGGAATAGCCATTAATGGCCAAGCCCCCATCGGCTGTGGGATTAATTGGGTCTTGCACATTGATAAAATGCGCTCCCCCAAAATAGGCGTCGTCACGTTGCGTACCAACTGCATAGGCATAGCCGCTATCTTCATTGATCACTATGTTATGTGCATTACCAAAACCTGTAAAATTAGCATCTGTACTAAAAACTACTGGCGGACTTGTCACATTACGCAATTGGGTTAGATCAAATACCTGCATGCCATGGCCGCCGGCCTCAGCTACTACAAATGCATGATCATTATACACCTTGATATCACGCCATGAACTGGAGGTAGTTGCAGTGGGAAGCCTCCCGAGATAGACAAGATTTTCCGTATCTGATATATCTACAAAAGCAGTTCCATCATTTAGTCCGATCAGCGCGTATTCCTTCGAGGTCATGGGATCGGTCCAACCCCAAATATCATTGGCAGATTGAGATCCAAATTCATTTATGGAAATCCAGCCCAATAGATCATATCCATCACAAGCATAGATTCCAGCCATACCATTTTCACATGCCTGGAAATTCGTTTCTCCAGGGTTATCGTTATTGTTGTTGTTGGAGTTATTGTTGTTGGAGTTATTGTCTCCCGGGTCGATCATTATATCCGGACCATCATCCTTCGAACAGGAAAAACATAGCAAAGCACATGCAAGTAGGAGCAAAATACGATTCATAGCAAGAATTTTACATTGGACTGTCTAGTAA
>JAHHLF010000126.1 GCA_018679315.1 Bacteroidia bacterium
GAACAAAAATCTCTATAAAGATGCCGGAGATTATATCGTGATGGTTGTGGCAGGACCCAATGCCCGCAAAGATTATCACTATAATGAAACCGAGGAATTATTCTACCAGCTTGAAGGGGAAATAGAAGTGCATATTCAGGAAGACAGGCAGAAAAAGACCATGAAATTAGGACCTGGAGATATGTATTTGCATCCGGCACGAGTCCCACATTCTCCTGTGAGGCATGCAGGTTCTATAGGTCTGGTGGTAGAACGCAAACGGGATCAAATGGAAGTAGATGACGGACTGCTTTGGTTCTGTGATAATTGCAACCACAAACTATACGAGGCCTATTTCACCCTCCACGATATTGAGAAAGATTTTTTGAAACATTTTGAAAAATTCTATGGCTCCGAGGACTTACGGACTTGCAAAAATTGCGGTACGGTCATGGAAGCCGATAAACGTTTTGTAGCTAATCCGGAGGATTAGATGGGGGGGCTGCTATCTGTACTCATAGGCCTTGTGGCCATTCTGCATTTGTATTTTCTGTGGCTGGAAATGTTCGTCTGGACAACTAAGGCTAAAAAAGTGTTCAGGAACTTTCCTGATTCCCTCTTTGAACCAACAAAGACCATGGCTGCCAACCAGGGTCTGTATAATGGATTCCTGGCAGCAGGTTTGATCTGGACATTCTTCATCGATGATCCGCATTGGAAAGCCTATATCAGCATCTTCTTTCTGAGCTGTGTTCTCATTGCCGGTATCTATGGGGCCTTAACCGTATCCAAAAAGATCTTTTATGTGCAGGGATTGCCTGCGCTTATCGCTTTGGTGCTTTTGCATTTGATCTGAGATAAAAGCACTCCAATTCCCTATTTCTTCCGCCTTAATATTTGTAGCTTTGCCAGCACAAAATCTAGTAATTAAATAGGATAGGAATGATCACAACTGCGGTAGACTTTGGGATAGATAAAGCCCTGGAACAATTAGGACTCAAAAAAGTAAATAAGGGAACATATACCGGAAATGGATTCTTTGATTCCGATGAAATGATCAGCTCATTTTCACCTGTAGATGGAGAAGAGATTGGAAAGGTGAGTACGACTACACCTGAGGCGTATGAAAAAGTGATCCAGACTGCCCAGGAGGCTTTTTCCCATTGGAGAACCATTCCTGCTCCCCAGAGAGGTGAGATCGTACGGCAATTTGGCGATAAGCTGAGAGAGCTCAAGGAACCCCTTGGAAAATTAGTGTCCTATGAAATGGGTAAATCCTATCAGGAAGGCCTGGGAGAGGTGCAGGAGATGATTGATATTTGTGACTTTGCCGTTGGTTTGTCCAGGCAATTGCACGGACTTACTATGCACTCCGAACGTCCCGGACACCGGATGTATGAACAGTACCATCCGCTTGGCATTGTTGGCATCATTTCTGCCTTTAACTTCCCGGTTGCCGTATGGGCGTGGAATACAGCCCTGGCCTGGGTTTGTGGTGATGTGTGTGTCTGGAAACCTTCTGAAAAAGCACCTTTGTGTGGTGTTGCATGCCAGCATATCATTGCAGGCGTATTAGCAGAAAATGGTATGCCTGAAGGAATTTCCTGTTTGATCAATGGAGACTATCGCGTTGGCGAAATGATGACGAATGATAAACTTATACCCCTTATCTCTGCTACAGGTTCTATCCGAATGGGAAAGATCGTCGCACAGGCTGTAGCGGCAAGGCTAGGGAAATCCCTGCTAGAGTTAGGGGGGAATAATGCCATTATCGTAACTCCGGATGCCGATTTAAAAATGACGGTTATTGGTGCTGTCTTTGGTGCCGTAGGAACAGCGGGACAGCGATGTACATCGACACGCAGGCTGATAATTCACGATTCCAAATACGATGAGGTAAAGAATGCATTGACAGACGCATATAAACAATTGCGCATTGGTAATCCGCTCGATGAGAACAACCATGTAGGGCCGCTGATCGATACAGATGCAGTTGCCATGTATCAGAATGCCTTAGAGCAGGCAGTAGAACAAGGCGGAAGTATACTTGTCGAAGGTGGCGTCCTTTCAGGAGAAGGATATGAAAGCG
>JAHHLF010000328.1 GCA_018679315.1 Bacteroidia bacterium
AAAGAAACCAGGGCATCATTTGCACTTTTGAAATGTTCCAGATTAGCCCAATCTTGAGCAAATAGCGATGATGGAAAAACAAGCATGAATACATGTATTTGGAAATTTCTAAGCATCATAATGGGAAACCACCAAGGTACGAAAAATTGAAAATGGCTAATAAAAAAAGCCCCGCAAGAGCGGAGCTTCTTATAATTTTTTAATACTGATATTTATTCGCAGAGAACATCTTCCCCTGTGCCATCCCAGCAATGCCAATCCATATCTTCATAGAAATGTGGCGCGCGGATACGTCCAAAATACAGCTCACGATTCCATTCTATTCTTGCATCAACAAAGTCTTGAAGATCTGCCTCGTAGACGTGTGCATCAAAATATGCATCGTAATCTCCTTCAATCAGTCCGTATTCCAGGTAGCTGTTTCTATAGGGATCATCGCTTTGATCATCTGTGAATTCGCGAACCCAGGTATATCTGATCGTACCGATCTCTTCCATTTCCCGAACCCAGTCGATCCGTAGCATGGCGTGCTGCCTGTTTGGCCCTTGGTTAAGGATCCAGTGTCCTGAACTCCCATCACGGGCCGATTCGCCCATAAACCACAGAAATTCGTCAAAAGCCTCGATCCCGCTTCGCGAGACATACATTTCCCAGACAATTATATCTTCTACCAGTTCGCCGGTCAATCGGGCTGTGTACTCACCGCCAAAACCTTCCACAGTATACGTCCACTGCCAGCTATCATCACCAATACGAACTGGATCGTGTAAAAAGGCGGATCTGAAAGACGTGACGGGAACGGCTAGGGTAGTGAATAAAGTTACATTCCATGTGCCAATTACAGCACGAGCTAAATTCCAATTAGATTTTGGGGCTTTTTCAAGATAAGATACCACAGATTTCCCGGATCCCGAATTATCCGTGAAGGCATCAAAATCGGCCATCATGGTGTCAAATGGAGGAAGTTCTAAGGCTTCATCCTGAAACAGGGGTTCATCTTCGGTTGAACAGGCTGCTATAAGCAGGAACAATACGGCTAAAAAGCCAATTTTTTTAAGGTATTTCATAAAGTAAGATTTACGGTTAGCAGTTTTTAAGTCGTGTAGAAGTAAAACGGGATATAGTGGCAGCTAGTATGTAGCCACCAGAATATTACGAGGGCCCAGATGCTATATCAACCAGGTCTCAGGAGAAGAGCACATGGATTCCAGGAGTTCAAAATAAGCTCCGGTATGGCGACCATCGACCAGGGCATGGTGCACTTGAACGGAAACAGGGAGCCAGGTTTTATTCTCTGAAGTGTAATATTTCCCCCAGCTTATCCTCGGAACACAATCGCCCGGATGTTCCTGCATAGCATGCTGCATGCTGGTAAACCGGATCCATGGCATGGCGGAAAGAAATAAATAATCATCCCTTCCCTCTTCATCTTCCAGGTTTGGATCTTGCCACATCTTTTGCTGGATATCTGTAGCAATATGTATAAACTTGTCGTATTCTGAAGTGTACGGCACTGTACAAAAGCTGAAGACATCTGAAGATTCTGTAGAAACGGTATAAGAAGGATGAACCGACTCATGTTCTACTATATCCTCGCCTCTGATACGCCAACGGAATTCCTGTATCTCATTGGCAGTCCGGCTGAGGAAATAGACCAGCGTCAGGGAAAAAGGGAGATCATTATCCTTGATATAAGTTACCAATTGGCTGATGTCTACCTGGGCCGTCACATTAAAATGAGGGTGATTCATCGCCCTGAAAAAGTCAAAATGCTTTTTGCGATGTGGATTGGTAAACTGAATCTTTTTCATCGGAGCATACCCAGGCTAGTACTTGGCCGATTTCCCGGTATTTGAGGTGCGCAGGATAAAGGCTCGGATATCTTCATTGGCTTGTTTGAGATCTTCCCGTCTCAGATACATCATATGTCCGCTTCTATAGCCTTTAAACTCAAACCTGTCCTTCATACGTCCGCTGGGATCAACCTGCCACATTGTATACTTGGCATTGAAGTAGGTGGTAGCGCCGTCGTAATAGCCACTTTGGACCAAGACGTTGAGATAAGGATTCTGTGCCATGGCCTGGCGTAAATTATCACGAGTATTATCATCACTATTATCCCAGGGCCTGACCGGGCCGAACATATTGTATTTTATATCGGTCTTGAAGTTTAATTCTTCCTGCAGGTAATAATTGATGGCCGGGGTAAAACTATGCAACCAGGAGGTCAATTCTGCGCTGTAATCGGGACTGGTTCCGGCCAAGCGTTTGTCGATTCCCAGGTAACGACTGTCGAGTCTGCCCACGTTATAACCGCCTTTGTCCCTTAGCAAGGCTTTCCAGAAATACCGGGTAGGCACATCCAGGTTATGATCCAGAATCTCTTTTTTACTCAAACCTGAATAGTAGGCCATTTTCTCTGCCACCTGATCTTTCTCGGTATCAGAAATAAACCCGCCTTTGGCAATGGCTGGGATTACCGTATTAATGGTATAATCTTCAGATTCCGGCAAGATGTCTAAAAGGTCTTTTTGTTGCAGATCGGCAGATAAAGCTTTTTGATGCCATGCGGCAGCTGTATAGTAGGGGAGATTTAGAGCGCTGCTTACAGGTCCGCCTACACGGATCACTTTATAATCTGCAGGCGATACCATGATCACCCCGTTCAAATACATCCACTGCTGATTTTGTAGTGCCAGGGACAGCCCCATGACCCGCGTACCTCCATAACTCTCACCGACGATATATTTTGGCGAGCGCCAGCGGTTGTTTCGAGTGACAAACGTATTTAACCACTCAGCCAGGTATTTCACATCGGCATTGATACCGAAGAATTTCTTACGGTCTACTTCTTCACCCATTTCCGGAATCGTCCTGGAATAGCCGGTATTGGCCGGATTTACATAAACAATATCGGTCACATCTAAAACAGAGTAAGGGTTCTGGCGTACACCATAAGGTTGCACCGGGTACCCTTCATCATCTATGTTCAGTACTCGTGGGCCGGTATATGCGAGGTGCATCCAAACAGAACCGGAACCCGGACCTCCGTTAAAGGAAATCAGCAAAGGCCTTGACTCTCGATTTTTTACGCCATTCCTGGTGTAGTAAGTGTAATGGAGTGCTGCGATAGGTTCTCCATGTTCATCCCAAACGGGTTGCGTACCCGTAGTTGCGGTATAAGAAAAGGCTGAGCCGTTAACTGTTACTGAATGCTGAGTTGTTACTGCGGTATCTACTGGGATTTTTCGTTCCTGGCCTATGGTATAGCTAAGTGATATAACGAAAAAGAAGAAAATAGTTTTTTTCATGGTGTTGCGCTATATTGATTGATAAATGTATTGATTTTAATGCAATGAAAAGCAAAGAATATCTGTCTACGTATAAGTCCTAATCTCCAAGTGATATGAAGAAAAAATCTAATGTAATCAAGAAGCGGTCTGTATCCCGCCGAAAATTTAACAAGATGCTGGGCCAGGGAATTGCCGGAACTGCCATGATCAGCAGCATGCCATTATCTTGCGCAATGGGCGGGCAGAAACAAAGCGATCGCTCCCTCGGTATTGCCCTCGTGGGCTTGGGTGCTTACAGCACTTATCAATTGGCGCCGGCCTTGCAAGATACTGAGCTCTGTCACCTCGCTGGAATTGTTACCGGAACGCCTGCCAAGGCAAGAAGATGGTCAAGTAAATACAACATCCCCGAACCTAATATTTACGATTATGATTCCTTTGACGATATAGCCAGCAACGAAGACATTGATATTGTTTATGTCGTGCTACCCAACAGCATGCACGCCGAATTTTCGATCCGGGCGGCGCAGGCAGGCAAGCACGTAATTTGTGAAAAGCCTATGGCCATAAGCGTGCAAGAATGTGACGCCATTATTGAAGCCTGCGAAAAAGCCGGGGTTAAACTGGGAATCGGGTACCGTTTGCATTCAGAACCCTATACGCAAGAGGTGAAGCGTTTTGTGCGGGAAAAAACATTCGGGGACATAACTTCTGTTTCCGCAGCTGCGGCCTACGTATCCCGGGGCAACCCTGACCAATGGCGACTCAATAAAGCCTTATCCGGTGGCGGAGCCTTACTAAACATGGGAGTTTACTCCATACAGAGTGCCATATACAGTACTGGTGAAAATCCTGTAACAGTGACAGCAGAGGAATTCAGCACTCGGCCAGCATATTTCAAAGACACTGATGAAACAATTACAGCAAAATTTGAATTCCCAGGCGG
>JAHHLF010000282.1 GCA_018679315.1 Bacteroidia bacterium
TAGCAGCTTTGAAAGTTGTTACAGACCTGGATCAGGTTTCGGATGACAGGCCCATTGTTGGCCTGGAACCTTCAGCCATCTTGACATTGAGGGATGAATTCACTCGCTTTGGTATAGAACCCGAAAAAGTGGAACGAATTAAGAGAAGGACTTTCTTAGTGGAAGAATTCCTGGCCATGGAGATGGAAGCGGGCAGCATCTCTCCCGATCAGTTCACGGATGAGGCATGTACTGTCCATGTACACGGACACTGCCATCAAAAGGCTTTATCGGATCCAAATAAAACAGTATATGTCTTGGGAGTGCCCAGGAATTATAAAGTTCATTATATACCTTCAGGATGTTGTGGTATGGCCGGTTCTTTTGGCTATGAAAAAGAGCATTACGAAGTTAGCATGGCTATTGGAAATCTGGTGCTGTTTCCTCATATCAAAGCGCAGGATTCAGGCGTACTATTTGCAGCAAACGGAACCAGTTGCAGACACCAGATCCTTGATGGCACAGCTATAAAGGCAGCACACCCCGTTACGATACTCAGGAATGCATTACGAAGTAGTTAATTGCCGTTTTTTGACTTGATTTTTTTCGACCGTTTTTAACGCCTATCTTTAGCGGCTTAAAGCCCAATTAGCATCGTATGGGGAATACATTCGGACGCTTATTCAGACTCACGACTTTTGGGGAATCCCATGGTCCAGCCATTGGAGGAATCCTCGAAGGATGTCCGGCCGGGCTTAGCCTTGATATGGATGCGATACAACTCGATCTGGACAGGCGGCGGCCGGGCCAATCGGCTATTGTGACTCAAAGAAAGGAGTCTGACAAAGTATCATTTCTTTCAGGCATTTTTGAAGGGAAGACAACAGGAACCCCTATTGGCTTTCAAATACAAAACGATAATCCCAAATCAAAAGACTACGATCATATCAAAAAGACATACAGGCCCAGTCATGCCGATTTTGTATATGATAAAAAATATGGGGATCGTGACTATCGCGGTGGCGGCCGGAGCTCAGCTCGTGAAACCGCCTGTAGGGTGGTGGCAGGGGGCATAGCCAAACAACTTTTATCCGGCGTTTCAATTCAGGCTTTTGTCACACAGGCAGGAGATATCAGCCTGGAAAAGAAATGGGATTCACTGGATCTGCAGGAATCAGAGAAGAATCCAGTTCGTTGTCCGGACCCGACTACAGCCAAAGCCATGGAAACCCACATAAAAGAGGTGCGAAAGAAAGGAGATACCATTGGGGGTGTCGTTGGATGCCTTATCAAAAATGTACCAATCGGACTCGGAGAGCCGGTATTTGACAAGCTGCACGCCCAGCTAGGTAAAGCCATGCTTTCTATTAATGCTGTTAAAGGCTTTGAATTTGGTAGCGGATTTGGCGGGACACGAATGAAAGGTTCTGAACATAATGATAGCTACAATTCAGATGGTTCTACGCAGACTAATTTCAGCGGGGGTATCCAGGGCGGCATAAGCAATGGTATGGATATCTATTTTAATGTGGCTTTTAAGCCGGTAGCAACCATCTTACAGGAATATGAGACTATAGATAAGGAGGGTAATAAGGTCAAAGCTCAAGGAAAAGGCAGGCATGATCCCTGTGTTGTGCCACGTGCCGTACCCATTGTGGAGGCCATGGCCGCATTAGTGCTTGCCGATTTTGCACTTTTAAATCGTTCCTCAAGAATCTAATCTACTTGCAGGTTTTCATGTCAAAACACTATCTTTCTTCATAAAATCAAATCTATGCGCAAGCTTGAACTTCATTGGCAAATATTAATAGGGATGTTGCTAGGCCTGGTTTTTGGATTTGGTATGACCTATCCGGACTGGGGACGCGAATTCGTGCAGGATTGGATCAATCCATTCGGTACTATTTTTGTCAAGCTTCTTAAGCTGATTGCCATTCCGCTTATTCTGGCTTCTTTGGTCAAAGGGATCTCAGACTTGCAAGACATATCAAAATTCCGACGTATCGGGCTTCGAACGATCTCAATATACGTGGTTACCACGGTAGTGGCGATCACCATAGGATTATTACTGGTC
>JAHHLF010000066.1 GCA_018679315.1 Bacteroidia bacterium
CCCAATGTTCTGTATTCTGCCAAAGAACATTTCTCACATTTTGCAGCGCTTCTGAATTGTAAGTGCTAAGCTTTGCAAGGTAGTGCTCTAGTTCTTTATCCATGTCATCAATGTTATCAAAAACCTTCGTGAACAAGCCTTTGTCTTTAGCCCAGTAGGCATTGCGCCATTCATGAGGTGTAAGTGTAAGTTCAGCAAACCCGGCAACTCCAATTTTACGAGTAACGGCAGGCTCAATCACCAGGGGAGCTATACAAATTGCCAATTCGGACAATTTTACGGAAGCAGCTTCCGTAGCAAAAACATAGTCACAGGCAGAAATCAACCCGACACCTCCTCCGACAGCTTTCCCTTGAACCCGACCAACGATAATTTTTGAACAGCGTCTCATAGCATTCAAAACATGGGCAAACCCGCCAAAGAAGCGCTTTCCATCCTCAGCTGTTTGAATTTTGGAGAGCTCAGCTAAGGAAGCCCCGCCACAAAATGCGCGATCTCCTTCAGACCTGAGAATAATTACCTTGACTTCCGGATTCGATGAGAGTGCATCAATAGCCCGGGCTAATCTTTCCAGCATTTCTGATACAAAGGAATTACCTGCAGGATGGCCAAATTCAATAGAGGCTATACTACCCTCATTCTTTACGTATAAACTGCCATTTTCGCGTGTGGTACCCATTATTAATCGATTAGTTTAAAGGTAACTTTTTTGTAATAGGGGACGAAATTTTCGCCTGAACTTGTATACTAACATTCCGGCACGCAAGGCCATCCAGGCTGTAATGGCTATCCAAACCCCATGAAGTCCCCAACCAAAATATTGTGTGCAGAGGAGAAGTGGAATAAATATAAGGAAGGTAGCGAGCAATAACACATTGCGCAGATACTTCATTTCACCAAGCCCCTTAAATAACCCATCAAGAGTAAAGGCTACAGAATTAATTGGCATTCCCAGAATAACAATAAAGAATACGGAATAAAAAGCACTGAGTACAAGCGGATCGGCTGTAAATATCATTCCCAGGGGTTTGTAAAAGATCACACCAATAGCAATAAGTACAAGACCAACACCTTCTCCATAAAGCACAATACGTTTTGCCAATTTCCACAGGCCGTCATATGATTTTTCACCTAACAGTTTGCCCCCTAAAATGTTGCCGGCAGCGCCATATCCATCAATAAAGAAGGCTGCCAAGAGCCATAAATTAATGGCAATGGTATGTGCGCCAATGCTTTCTTCCCCTATCTTAGCCGCCTCTCTGACCGCTAGAATGAGTGTTATATTTAAGGCGACAGTACGGAGGAACAAGTTTAAACTCATACCAATTAATCGCCTTAGCTCTTTGTTAAGTTTTCTATGAGGGATCAGTGATATCTTCGTTTTATTGAGCAACAAGACAAGCGCCATTACTGCCATAACTCCTTGTGCGATCAAACTGGCCCAGGCGGCTCCCTCCAGGTATAATGGCTCCAGATATCCGTCAATGCCATAGACAAGGATAAAATCCAAAGCAATATTTAAAACAGCCCCTGTAACGGCAATAGCCATAGGCCATACCGTATTCTGCAAGCCACGAAAAATTCCCATAACAGCAAAGACGAAAAGGGTGAGCGGAAACCCCCAAACACGAATGGAATAGTAGGAAATGCAAAAATCGAGGATCTTTCCACGGGCATTCATTAACCAGAATATTTCTTCTACGAAGAATATGGTAGATAAGAGTATTAGAATACTTAGCAAGACATTAAAGAAGATGGCCTGGGCTGGGAGGGTATGAACCTCTTCAAGTTTTCCAGCGCCTAAATACTGACTAATTATTGCAGAAATGGCACTCCTGGTTTGGCCTAGGATCCAAATAAGCATTGATAGGAAGGAACCGACAATACCTACAGCTGCAAGGGCCTCGACCCCATCTACCGGGATATTTCCAACAATAGCCGTATCGGTAATGGATAGGATTGGCTCTGCGATACCAGCTATAGTGGCAGGGATGGCCAAACGGTTTATTGATCTATATGTGACTTCTGTTTTCGGCAGGGTTAAAGATTAAAGGCAAAATTCATAACAATGAAAGGGATATGTGCTTTGTGTTGGGAAATAAACATCACCTAATCGGGTGTATCCCCTCTGTTCATAAAAGCGTTGATTGCGTTTGTTCTGAGAAAAAGTATCTAGTCGGATAGAAACAAACTTCTGATCCCTGGCATACTGCTCTGCAAAATCCATGAGTATTCGGGCATGACCTTTTCCCTGGTAATTAGGGTGAACTGCTAGTCGGTGAACATATAGATTACGACTATCCTGTGTCAGCCATTCAACGGAATTATATTCCTCGTCTATTTCCGTGCATAAAGCAATGATTCCGATGATCTCTACCGTTTCTATAAGGACGTATAATTGACCTTTTTCAATATCCCTGACAAGCACTTCTTCAGACGGATAGGATTCATTCCACTGATAGATATCCCGGCCGATCATTTCGCGTGCACAAGCTTGTGTAAGCAATAAAATCTCGGGGATTTCAAGTATCTTTGCACGTCTGATCATGGCACCGTTTATTGGGCCATAAATTTAGAGTATAAATTATAACGACCATGAATAAAATATTAGTTCCAATAGGCACTTCAGAAGCTGGAAAAAGCACATTGCAATATGCAGTGGATTTTGCGTCTGCTTTTGGGGCAGAGGTATTTGCAATGGAAGTATTTTCTGCCAGCACTGGTGCAGGAAGCTTGGCAAATGTTACCGATAAAATAGCAGCTTCAAGCAAAAAACGGTTAATAGATCTGATCCAGGACTTAGATACGAAGCAGGTAAAAGTTAACATTGCCACTTATAAAGGAGATATCGTAGATGGTATAAAAAAGGTCGCCTCGGAATTGGATATTGACCTTATCATCATCGCAGCTAAAAGCAATGATATTCGGGAAGGACTTTACCTTGGGCAAACAACCGGCCGCATTGTGAAGCGAACGAATGTTCCGACCCTGATCATACCCAGAGAAACCACTTTTACTCCATTCAAGAACATCTTAGTAGGATTTAAATCGGGCGTCCTGAAAAAGAGGCGAATTTTAAAACCACTGTTAGCCATTCAGGAAGCCTTCAAGGCTACTACCAACTTATTATTTGTAAAAACACCCGGCTATAAAGAGGAAGATCTGGTGATCCATCCGGCATTGATGGACCTCAGTTCTCAAATAACATTTACAGAGAACGCAACTACGTATCAAGGCGTATTAGAGCATTTTCAATCGAAACAGCCAGACTTGTTGGCGGTTTTTAGAAGGAAAAGAGGATTTTTTAATACCCTCTGGGAAAAGAATACAATACTAAAATCTGAATTTGCAGCCAGAATTCCTGTTTTGGTATTAAGTGTAAAGAAGTATTGACAGTGAAAAGGACATTTTGATACTTTGTCAAAATGTTTTTCCTTTGCCCAGTCTCATGGGGGATTAGCTCAGCTGGCTAGAGCGCTTGCATGGCATGCAAGAGGTCACCGGTTCGACTCCGGTATTCTCCACTAAACCCTCCTTTGCCAGCAAATTGGAGGGTTTTATTTTTTCATTCAAAAAAAATCCAATGGAAGATCTAAAGAACAAAGTGGTCTATGTAACAGGAGGATCCAAAGGTATTGGCCTAGGAATCGCCAAAACCTTGCTTGACGCCGGCATGAAGGTAGCTATTAGCAGTAGGAATCAAGAGAATTTAGACCGGGCCATAGAAGAGTTAGGAGGAAATGAAAAATTGATTGGGGTTGTTTCGGATGTTGCAGACCTCTCAAGTGAAATTCGGGCCATTGAAGCAATTACTTCTAAATGGGGTGAAATTGATGTCCTGATCGCAAATGCCGGAGTGGGTCATTTTTCTCCAATCGATTCATTGTCGGAAGCAGAATGGAATGAAATGATCGATACCAATCTGACAGGTGCATTCAATACATTAAAGGCTGGCGTAGAAGCGCTAAAACAATCAGAGGGCTATTATCTTACGATCGCTAGTTTGGCAGGGACAAATTTCTTTGCCCAAGGCGCTGGATACAATGCCACTAAATTTGGACTGGTCGGATTTACCCAGGCGGCAATGCTTGATCTTAGGCCTCATAATGTGAAAGTTAGTTGTATCATGCCTGGATCTGTAGCCTCTCATTTCAGAGGGAATACACCATCCTCTAAAGATGATTGGAAAATACAACCTGAGGATATTGGCCAAATTGTTCTTGACCTATTAAAAATACCTGCCAGGACCTTGCCGAGCAAAATTGAAGTAAGGCCAACAAGACCCGATCTAAAATAACCGGACTTGATTTTTATGCTCAAATTCTGTTTTGGGATCTAAGATCCTTTCAAACAAAATAACAAGCTGCTCTTTGAATGCTATAAGCGCTTCCGGAGTAATGTTAGGATGGAGTTGCCTTCCCTCTTTCAATCCAAAAAGTTGAACGCCATTGTTTAGTTTTTTGAAAGAGATGATCCCCGCTTTAAAATCAGACACGCTTTTTTGTTCATACACCATTAGGGCATAGCACATTAATTGGAATGCCTTTTGATATTTAGGGTCCGCTATCAGATCCTGCCAATCGGTAATTTGAAGATCAGGAGGATTGACAACCCCGGTCTTGTAATCCAGGACTCTCAGCACTCCATCTACCGTATCTATACGATCTGCAGTTCCACGTAATTTAACCCCTTCAGCGGGCAAGGATTCGTCTTGGATTACGGCCTGAAGTTGCTCTTCCAATCCCAGGATCACAACATCATGTTCCCTGCTAAATTCTATTTCGTATGTTATAAGTCGCTCCAGGTACCTGATGACCACTTTATAAGCCAGTAGATTTTTCCCCTTTGTAAAATTACCGCCTGGAAGCTGTGACCGGAACCGCTCTTGCACAATGGAATTGATCTTTTTGAACCTGCTTTCCAATAGCTCTGGATTTAAGGTTTTCTGCAGAAGCGGACTATACAGATGTTCCAGGGATTCATGGACTATTGTACCCATGGTCATAGGACCAATGGTTTCTTCATAGAGTGGATCATCCTGAATGCCCAGGACACCTCGTTTATAAAAGAGGAAGGGGTTTTCGATATAGGTACTCAGCAAAGTTGGACTAAACCCTCTTTTTGACTTGGTTTTCAATGCCTCCAGGAGGGCAGGAGATTTGAGCACCTTTCTTGTATCATTCACGGGGGGGTCATAAGCAGGGATGGCTATGCTCGAGTTGATATTCCCTTTTTGTAAGGGATCAGTTTCTAACTGCATGATAAGCCTGCTCTTTTCACCACCAGCCAAAGCATCAGGCTCAGTATCATAGAGCAGGTATATGGATTCTGCACGCTGTAATAATCTATAGAAATGATAGGTATAAACGGCGTCTTTTTCCTTATATGTAGGGATACCAAATTGCTTTTTGACATCGAAAGGTATAAGTGATGAATGTGTTTTGCCTGTAGGGATGACACCCTCATTGACGGAGGTCATGATGATTGTCCTATAATCCAGGAGCCTGCTCTCCAGCATACCCATGATCTGTAAGCCCTGAAGGGGTTCTCCGCGCATATCCACCTGTTGCATTTGCAGGACATTTTCAAAGAGTTTTTTCAATGCGGGGATGTCATCGATAAAGTCATATTGATCTGTAAATTCTGCTATTTGGTTAAATACCTGATGGAAGCCATATAAAAATTGTAATCCTACGCTATTGTCCATCTGGATCATAGAATCTTTGAGTCGACTTATGATCTGTCTTATGCTGTTTATGGCTGCGTTCGCGTCGTTAGGCTTAGAAGGATAAAACAAATGCAGCACACCCGCATTGTCCAGCTCCGATCGCAAAGTCTCGGGACCTACATAAGCCGGATTCTCATTTAAGATAGATGTTCGAAGCTCAGCGATAATCGCTTCCCCATCATTCTCTAAAACTCTTTTAAAGATGGGATGAGCCAGCATAGATAGAATGTTCTTAGCATACCATCCCTTAGTATCCTGATCATCATAAGTCTGTATGATAAGAGAAAAAAATCCGGCCAGAGCCGTTTTCTCGAGCGGATATCCCATGGTTATATTGGCTTCAGGGACATCGGATGGAAGGGAATGCAATATGGGGTTTAGCAGGGATTCATCATTAAGAATAACCGCGGTTTCATTCAATATTTCTTCGTCTTCTTCATTTAGCGTAGTTAGGAGGTTTGCTACGTATTGTGCTTGTGATACTTCCCTGGGGATTCCTATAGCATGAATAGTCTTATGAGTTGAATAATGAGCCGTAAATCCCTTAGGTTTATTATCCGTAAAATAGGGCCACTTCGATAGATAGCCCCTGATAAAGTAGGAAGCATCATGTTCTTTATCGGTGATAAATTCGGTATCCAGATCCCAATAGATCTCACTATTTGATTGATCTAAGATCTTTTGTATGACCAGGGACTCCGCTTTGGTCAACGCATTAAAACCAACAAAGACATAGCTATGGTCTTTTTGCTCATTCAGGTAAGTGTCTATTGTTTCTGCCGCTTTTCTAAAAACCAAGCCGGGATAGCCCATACCTCGCTTTTGCAATGAGGCAACATAGGAATTATATAAAGGGCCCAGATCTTTCCAGAACCTGAGGTAGTTGGATATCATCGCTGTAGGTTCGCCATGCAGATCCCACTGATTAATCTCGTGAATAGCCGCAAGGTGTTCGAATAACTTATTCGCATCTACCAGATAGCGATCGAGCTCATTAAAATCCTGCAATAGCGGAGATGCCCATAGGCTAAAATCCACAAAAGATTCCGCGTTAGATGAATTTAGATTTCGATACGTATTGTAAAGTTCAAAAAGCTGAATAGTAGACGGGGCATACTCAAGCCCGGATACTTCTTGCACAAAAGTTTCAATGCTATGGATCTTTGGCGCAAATGAGGTTTTGCCGGTTATACCGGCCATCGCATTAAGTAAAAAAGTTCCGGCGCGTTTGTTTGGGAGGATAAAGATCAGATCTTCAAAGGAGTCGTGAACCTTATGTAAGTCTTCCAGTACCTCATTTAAGAATCGACGCATTTCTAAAAATAAAAAAAGCCCTGACAGTATCGTCAGGGCTTTTCAAATTTATTTTAATCGTATCGGTAGTGGAAATTACTTAATTAAGTTAATTTCTACTCGTCGGTTTTGTGATCTTCCGCTTCGTGTATTGTTATTAGCGATCGGTCTGTCTTCACCGTAACCGGCAGCAACTAATCTGTCTGCACCAATACCTTTGTCGATCAAGAAGTCACGTACTGCATTTGCTCTTGACTCAGAAAGCCTCTGGTTCAAGGAAGCGCTACCTACGCTATCAGTATGTCCTTCTACAGTAAATCTTGCATTAGGATACTCGTTCAGGATCTGAATGATATCGACCATTACAGAAGTAGATTCTGCTTTGATACTAGATTTACCTGTGTCGAATAAGATTGTTCTTGCATAGTCATTCAACTGCTTCTGAACTTCTTCAGTAACTTCTGGGCATCCGTTGTTGGCAACTGTACCAGCAACTGTAGGACACTGATCGTCTTTATCTAAGACACCATCGCCATCGCCATCAGGCCAAGGACAACCATTGTTGTCGGCAGGACCAGCTTCATTTGGACATTGGTCATCGCCATCAGCAATACCATCACCATCAGCGTCTGGGCATCCTGCAAGAGCAGCAAGTCCGGCTACATTGGCACAAGCATCGTCTTTATCAGCAACACCGTCGCCATCTGTATCAGGACAACCATTCATTTCTTTAGAACCAGCTGCATTTGGACAACCGTCTTTAGCATCTTCGATCCCATCTCCATCAGAATCTGGACATCCGTTGAAGGCCTCAAGACCTGCAACTTCAGGACATGCATCGTCTTTGTCATAGATTCCATCTCCGTCAGTATCAGCGCCACCAAATTTGATAGCAATACCTGCGAGGTGTTGGAAATGACGTACACCGAAGTCCTCAAATGCGTGTTTGTAAGTAGATTGTACGGTTACACCAATGTTGTCAGAGAACCAGTAGTTTAATCCTAGTGCCCCATTAAAGGTGCCCGCACCAATTTCATCAACCCAGGTGTATCCACCACCAAGTTCAACGAAAGGCTGTAATTTCTTACCGTTAATTATATTGTATTTGATAATTCCATCAATTCCGTAATGCGATAGGTCATCAACACTTACATCTCCTAATTTACTTAGACGATTGAGGGAACCTCTGGCGCCTACGGAGAACCCATCACCAACAGACCTACTTACCGAAACATAGGATATAGAAGGAATTACGTTCCAATGGTCGTTAGCATTGAAATACTCATCAAAAAGAGTACCTGTGGGATAATCGGCAGAACTATCATTGGTAGGCCAAACATCAATGGCGTTTACACCAAAGCTAACCTGCCACGGATTATTGTCATCCTGTGCTTGAACGTTGTTAAACCCTAGTAC
>JAHHLF010000054.1 GCA_018679315.1 Bacteroidia bacterium
TTATATCAAAGATGAGAATAGAAATGCTGAATTTGCTTTCAGGGATTACACGGATGAGATCCTGACCTCAAAAGGAAGGCTTTCCGATTATTTATATACTAAGGCCAAATCGCTTATTAGCGAAGCCAATACCAAATATGATTTCAGAGAGGCGTATAACGACCTTGATTATTTGAACCGGATCAATCCGGATTATCAGGACAGTCGGAATTTAATGGATGAAGCCTACAAGAATGGTATTGATTATGTGAAAGTCAATGTGATGAATGCTACGGATCAAATAGTTCCCCAGCGGCTGGAAATGGAGTTGTTAAACTTCAACACCTATGGCCTGGATGATATTTGGACTAAGTATCATAATAATCCTATGAGCTCAGTCAAATATGATTATGAAATGCAACTTGCCTTTAAGGACATAAGCATTTCACCAGAGCAGATCCGGGAAAGACAGATCATAAAAGAAAAAGACATCGTAGACGGATATGATTATCTGACTGACGAAAATGGGGCTATAGTTAAAGATAGTCTTGGCAATAAGATCAAAGTAGACCGTTACAGAACTGTCCGATGCGAATACTATGAATTCACTCAGTTTAAATCGGCTTTGGTTAATGGCCAGGTGAATTACATTGACCTTGAAAGTCAGCAACAGTTAAATACATATCCTATAACAAGTGAATTTGTCTTTGAACACATATTTGCCGATTACAACGGCGATAAACGGGCATTAGATTCCAATTTGGTCTCCCTGTTATCCGTAGGCGAAGTGCCCTTCCCTTCCAACGAAGAAATGGTGTATGAAGCCGGCGAAGACTTAAAAGCACGTTTGAAACATATAGTCAACAGACATCGTTTCAACTAAAAAAAAGAATCCCGAGAAATCGGGATTTTTTTTTATACAAATTCGTTTAAGTCGAGTTCGAGGATCCCGTAATGTGAAGCGTGGGCTACGACCACCCCGTCTTTTATTAATAATACTTGCGGGGATTGATGTACGATGCCGTATTTCTCTGCAATGGCATTCGATAGATTACGAAATGCCAGAAGGTCTAAAACAAAGTAATTAAACCCTGAATCCGGGTGGTCTGTATTTGCGCTGAAACTCCTCAATATCATGCTGCTAATACCACATTGTGTAGAATGCTTAAAAATAAGCTGAGGATGCAATGATGAAGTATCGTCAAGAATAGCCAATTGCTCTTCCGTGGTGAGTTGTACCCAATCCAGTCCGGATGTAGCAATATCTGTTTCCTGCTTGGTAAATAAGGATCTTAAAAATTTCATATCCCGTAGGTTTCCTTGAATAAGTCGCGCTTTCTGCTCTTCCTTACAATCTGACGAAATGTCTTGCCAGATGCGATTTTTTAGGACATTTTGTCTGTTCTTTCCCCTTGGTAGGGTTGTTGAACTAGACCCTGCAAAGAAAAGAATATAGAACGAATTTGAATGCTATGAACGGTAATAATTTCACAATAAAATCACAGGAAGCGCTTCAACAGGCCCAGTTATTGGCCCAGGAGAAAGGGCACCAACAAGTGGAAAATGAGCATTTGTTTAAGGCCATCTCACAGGTAGATGAACATGTGCTCCCATTCCTCTTAAAAAAGCTGGCCGTAAATGAAGAGCTGATCCTGAAGATCCTCGATAAAGAACTCGATAGCTTCCCACAAGTAAGCGGTGGTGAAATGATGTTTTCCCAGAAAGCTGCTAAAACGATCAATCAATCGGCAATAATCGCCAAGAACATGAAGGATGAATTTGTCGCGATTGAACACCTCATCCTTGCCATAATTGAATCCAAGAGCAAGATTGCTCAGGTGTTAAAGGATCATGCAGTTACCGAAAAAGGGCTAAGATCGGCCATAGAAGACATGCGGAAAGGGGCTAAGGTATCTTCTCAATCTGCAGAGGAAACCTATAATTCCCTGGAAAAATATGCGCGCAATTTAAATGCGCTTGCCGATAGTGGGAAATTAGATCCGGTGATCGGCAGGGACGAAGAGATCAGGAGGATCCTGCAGATCTTGTCCAGGCGAACAAAGAACAATCCGATGCTTGTCGGCGAACCCGGTACAGGAAAAACGGCCATAGCAGAAGGCCTTGCCCATAGGATCATACAAGGAGATGTACCCGAAAACCTTAAGGAAAAGGTGATCTATTCACTGGATATGGGAGCCTTGATCGCCGGAGCCAAGTATAAGGGTGAATTTGAAGAGCGACTCAAAGCTGTGATCAAAGAAGTGACAGGCTCAGATGGCAGCATAGTCCTCTTTATCGATGAGATCCATACACTTGTAGGGGCCGGAGGAGGCCAGGGTGCCATGGATGCAGCCAACATTTTGAAGCCGGCATTGGCGCGTGGAGAACTCCGGGCTATTGGGGCGACCACCCTGGATGAATATCAAAAATATTTTGAAAAAGACAAAGCTTTGGAACGTAGATTCCAAAAAGTAACCGTTGATGAACCTGATACGGAAAGTGCGATCTCCATACTCAGAGGATTAAAGGAGAAATACGAAGCGCATCACAAGGTGCGCATCAAGGACGAGGCAGTGATCGCCGCGGTGGAATTATCGCAACGATATATCACCAACAGGTTCTTGCCCGATAAGGCAATTGATCTAATGGATGAAGCGGCTTCCAAGCTAAGGATGGAAATTAATTCCAAGCCTGAAGAGTTAGATGCGCTCGACCGGAAGATCATGCAATTGGAAATAGAGATCGAGGCGATAAAACGGGAAGACGATCAGGCTAAATTAAAAGCTCTGAATGCCGATCTGGCCAACTGGAAAGAAGAACGCAATGAGATCTTCGCCCAATGGGAATCTGAAAAGCAAGTGGTAGATAGCATCCAGAAGACGAAGCAAGAAATAGAAACTTATAAGCTGGAAGCAGAACGTGCAGAAAGAAACGGAGACTATGGAAAAGTGGCTGAGTTGCGTTATGGAAAGATCAAAGAGGCACAGGAAAATCTCGAAGTTCTGCAGCAGCAACTTGCCGAACAGCAATCGGCGGGTACATTGATCAAAGAAGAAGTGACCAATGAGGATATAGCCGAGGTAGTTGCTAAATGGACAGGGATCCCAGTTCAGAAAATGTTGCAGAGTGATCGTGAGAAATTGCTCAATTTAGAACAAGTGTTACACAGGCGTGTAATAGGCCAGGAAGAAGCTATCCAGGCTGTTTCAGATGCCATAAGGCGAAGTAGAGCCGGTTTACAGGACTCAAAGCGACCCATAGGATCCTTCTTATTCCTGGGTACGACCGGGGTCGGTAAAACTGAATTAGCAAAAACCCTTGCAGCCTATCTCTTTGACGATGAGAATGCCGTTACCCGCATAGACATGAGTGAGTACCAGGAACGGCATGCTGTGAGCAGGTTGGTTGGAGCGCCACCCGGATACGTGGGCTACGAAGAAGGTGGTCAGCTGACAGAAGCTGTAAGGCGTAAACCATATTCTGTTGTTCTACTCGATGAGATCGAAAAGGCCCATCCAGACACCTTCAATGTATTATTGCAGGTTCTTGATGAAGGTAGACTCACCGATAACAAAGGTCGGGTAGCCGACTTCAAGAATGCTATCATCATTATGACAAGTAATTTTGGAAGCCATCTGATCCAGGAGGCCTTTGAAACTAAGAAAGATCTGAATGAAGCCACAGAATTGGCGCGCACAGAGGTTATGGCTGTGCTAAAAAAATCGATACGTCCAGAATTCTTGAACAGGATAGACGATATTATCATGTTCACGCCATTAAACCAAGGTCATATCCGGTCTATTGTAGAATTACAATTAGAGTTATTAAAGAAGTTGGTCGGACAACAGCATATTACGATCGATGCTACCAAGGAAGCTATTGATTTTCTGGCTAGCAAGGGATATGATCCTCAATATGGCGCCAGGCCGCTAAAAAGGGTTATTCAAAAAGAGGTGCTGAATAAACTATCCAAAGAGTTACTTAGTGGCTCAATAAAGGCCGAAAGCATCGTATTAATAGATGCCTTTGATGACGAACTTGTATTTAGAAATCATACAGAATTGGTAGAATAGCAAATACTATTTTCATAGGGATCATGCCGGTGACTTGTACCGGCATGATTTTTTTTGTGCATATACCAAACAGTATAGTTTTAGTATATTCGTTTTAAATAGTCAGACCATGCCTTCTAAAGCGGAAAAAACTACAGCTTTTATTATTGAGACCGTAGCGCCTATTTTCACAAAGCATGGTTACGTGGGCACAAGTATGAGTGCTCTTACCGAGGCAACAGGACTTACCAAAGGCGCGCTATACGGCAATTTCAAGAACAAAGAAGATCTTGCATTGAGAGCATTTGATTATAGTAGCAGCAAGCTAATGGAAGCCCTCGATCGCCCATTGAGTTCAGAAGGTAATAGCCTTGATCGGATATTTGCCTTTACCCACTTCTTTAAAACATACGATGAATTTATTGAGCCTATGGGGGGTTGCCCACTATTGCGCACAGGTGTAGATGCCAAGCACAACAATGCCGATTTAAGCTCAGCGGCCAGGGAAGTTTGCCGAACTATTGAAGGAAAGATCGCTGCTGCCTTGGAGGACGGCGTCAATGCCGGAGAGCTCCGTTTGCCCGTTCCGCCATTGCAATTTGCCAAGCAACTCTTCACTATGTTGCAAGGCGCAGTAGCTATGTTTACAACTACCGGAGACCGCAAGTACCTGATCAATACGGTTGCTTACCTGGATGTTCTTATTAAAAGGGAAATTAAAAAGTAATTGTTTAATCCGGTACGACACCAAAG